>DRPO01000077.1 GCA_011330835.1 Gammaproteobacteria bacterium
GTCGTCGGAAGCCGCCGCCTTGCGGATATCGGCGGCCATTTCAAGATCGAACGCCAGCGTCTGCTTGATGCGTTTTTCCCACTCGTAGATGCCGATGGTCGCGTCGATCCGGAGGTCTTCGATGAATACAATGTCCATGAGCTTGAGTCTTCTTGCGGGTATCGACTCAAACTATACCGCTTGCACTCGGGAAGATACCAATGGCCAAAGGCAAACGCACAGAAATCAGGTACAAGATCCGTAAGAATCCCGAAATCCCAAGCGATGTCGGGCGACGGGGGGGCGCCCTTTCTTTTGGTGACTTTTCTTTGGGCGAGCAAAGAAAGTCACTCGCGCCCATGCGCCATGAGCCAGAGGAGAAGTACGACCTGCTGGGGCGCGAAACCCGCAATGCAGCTGGCTTACCGCCCCATTTCTAAAGGGATCGCGGATTCTCGCTTGATCCCCCCTCGCGATTCTGATATGTTGCGCGGCCTTTCGTCGAATACTGAATGAATTTGGAGTTCGCCATGTCGCGAGTTTGTCAGGTCACCGGGAAACGCCCGACCGTGGGAAACAACGTTTCACACGCCCACAACAAGACGCGCCGTCGTTTTCTGCCGAACCTTCATACCCACAGGTTCTGGGTCGAGAGCGAGAATCGCTGGGTCAAGCTGCGGCTCTCCAGCAAGGGCATGCGGATCATCGACAAGAAGGGCATCGACGCCGTACTGGCTGAAATGCGCGCACGCGGCGAACGGGTCTAGGAGGCAAGGTCATGGCAAAAGCAGCACGCGAGAAAATCAAGCTCGTCTCCACGGCGGACACCGGCTACTTCTACACCACCACCAAGAACAAGCGCAACACGCCCGACAAGATGGAAATGAAGAAGTACGACCCCGTCGTGCGCAAGCACGTTCTCTTCAAGGAAGCGAAAATCAAGTAGTTTCCAGCCCAAGACAATATCGAAGGCCGGCGTCCGTCCGGCCTTTTTTATGCCTCTCGCGACCAAGAATACCCCATTCAGGACGCGCATCTTTTTGCCGATTCAATAGTTGCAAAAGTATCCGCGGTAGAAACGCGGAAGTTTCAGTCTATTTACCGCAGAGGCGCGGAGACCGCAAAGACCAGGGAGGAAAAGAGTGGCGGCATACAGATTGGCTGGATGATGCAAAGCGCTCGCGAATTGAAAACTCTGAGTACTCTGTGTCTCTGCGGTGAAAACAATCAATATACAAAACGCCCAAATCCGAGCTACCACACACCAATTATGACTGCGATAATATACGCAACGATCAATAGCCGCGTTGTAAAAACTTGACGTAGCCCCACTATGCCTGCGTTTTGACGCCTTGCTCTCGATGAAAGCCCACGCGTCCTGAATGGGGTATTCTATCCATGGCGAGGCGGTTAGGCTGGATTTGGACGCCTGCCGGTAGCGCGGGGATGAACATTCCGGATCCGTTCAGGTCTCAGGGGAAGGATTCCCAAGTGCTGAAGTTGTCTCATGACCACACTGACCGAATTGCCTCGCCGCCTGACGGTCGTGTGGTCCAAACGCGGGCCGCGAAAGTTCGCCATCTTCGTGTTGGGGCGGTTTCTTCGGTTGCAGGTTGACGAGGTTTTTGGGCGCGATCTGCGGTCCCCGGTTGAAGCGGCTCCCGCGTTCGCGGCGTTGCGATTGAATATTGTCGACGCCCGCAATCCGCCCGATGGGCTTCCCGACAGTCTGCAAAAGCAACTTTTCTCGAAGGAAGAAGCGCCGCTGAGGGCGGCGCTTTACCGCGATGATGCGCTGCTGTTTCTCAGCGACGCCTCGGGTCGGGTCGCGCATGCCAGTTGGATCTTTTTCAACAGTAGCTACAAGCGCTTGCTGGGTTTGAGCGACGACGTTCCCTTGATCGGCAATTGCGAAACCATCGAGGCGTGGCGGGGGCGGCGGCTCTATCCCGCGACGCTGCTGTCCGCCTGCGCCTATCTCGCCGACGTTCGCCGTTGTTCCCGGGTCGCCATCAGTTGTTCGCCGGCCAATAAGCCCTCGGTGCGGGGCATCGAGCGGGCGGGTTTTGTTTTGGAGAAACGGATTTACAGTCTGATTGTGCTGAACAAGCTTTTGCTCCAGAAAGTGCGTGGCGGGGGCTGGCGGTTGTCTTTGATGTGACGTGAGCCGACAACGCCGATCGGGGATTCACAGCCACCTGAGCAAGTAGTACAGGTACTGCCCTTCCGAGGATTTCGATGGCCCCAGAACTTCCGCCGCGAAATACTTGTTGTCGGGGTCGGCGGCGGCGAGGGCTTCGGCCAGGGTGGGATAGACGGTGACGCAGTTGGCGGAGAAGCGTTTGCGGTTGCGGCGCGGCACGTAGACCACGGCGTAGCATTCGCGGGAGACCTGGGTGAGCGGGTCGGGGGGAACCATGCCGCGCATCAGGGACACTCCGCGGTTTTGTGTTTGTATTCGCACAGGTCGCAGATGATGCAGTCGCCGCATTTGGGCGAACGCGCGGTGCAGACGTAGCGGCCATGAAGGATCAGCCAGTGATGGGCGTCCTGCAGGAATTCCTCGGGGATGTAGCGCAGCAATTTCTTTTCCACTTCGAGTACGGTTTTTCCGCGCGCGAGGCCGGTGCGGTTGGCGACGCGGAAGATGTGGGTGTCGACCGCCATGGTCGGCTGGCCAAAGGCGGTGTTGAGAACGACGTTGGCGGTTTTTCGGCCAACGCCGGGCAGGGCTTCGAGATCGGCGCGGTTGTCGGGAACCCGGCCTTCGTGGCGCTCCAGCAATTGCTCGCAGGTCTTGATGATGTTTTTCGCCTTGCTGTTATAGAGCCCGATGGTTTTGATGTAGTCCTTGAGGCCCTCTTCTCCGAGGGCCAGCAGGCTTTCCGGGGTATTGTGGCGTTCGAACAGCGGGCCGGTGGCCTTGTTGACGCCGACGTCGGTGGCCTGGGCCGAGAGAATGACCGCGATCAGCAGCTCGAAAGGAGTGCGGTAGTTGAGTTCGGTGGTCGGGTTCGGGTTGTTGGCTCGCAGGCGCTCGAAGATTTCCCGCCGTTTTTCCCTGTTCATGAAGTCCCGGCGGAAGACTCGGCGACAATGCCTGGCGCGGCGGCCCTGGCGCGTTTTTCCAGATGGCTGTCGATGATGTTCTTGAGGGCGATCAGAATGCCGAGGCCGAAGAACGCGCCCGGCGGCAGCACCGCGATGAGGAATCCGGGGTAGTCGTGAAAAACGGTGATCCGCCAGTTAGCCGCGATGTCGCCAAAAATCAGGCTGGCCTGCGAGAACAGGGTTCCCTGCCCGACCAGTTCACGCGCGCTGCCGAGCACCACCAGCAGGCTGGTGAAACCCAGCCCCATCGCAAAGCCGTCCAGCGCGGCATGGGGGACGGTGTTCTTCGATGCGAAGGCTTCCGCCCTTGCGATCACGACGCAGTTGGTCACGATCAGCGGGATGAAGATGCCGAGAATGCCGTGCAGCTCGTGGAAATAGGCGTTCAGCAGCAAATCGATCGCGGTGACCACGGAGGCGATGACCAGCACGAAAACCGGGATGCGAACCTCGGGGCGGATGAAATTGCGGATCAGCGAAACAATCGTGTTGCTCAGCACCAGCGTCACCAGGGTGGCGAATCCGAGGCCAAAGCCGTTGATCGCCGTGGAGGAAACCGCCAGCAGCGGACACAGACCCAGCAATTGCACCAGGCCGGAATTGTTTTTCCAGAGTCCGTTTTTGAGGATTTCGAGGTAGCTGTTCATGGCCAATACCGCGCGATGCGCAATGTTCAGTACTTGTGTTTCTCGATCGCCGGCGACGCCTTGTCGGCGACCGGCGCGAAAACTTCATCCCGGTGCTGCGCAAAGTATAGCAAAGCATTGCGCACCGCCTGAGTCACCGCGCGCGGAGAAATGGTGGCGCCGGTAAACTGGTCGAAATCGCCGCCGTCGCGTTTTACCGCCCAGCGCGCCAGCGGCGGCTCGCCCAGCGACTTGCCGTTGAAGCCCAGCACCCAGGGACTCTTTCTCAGCTCGATGCGATCGCCGAGGCCGGGGGTTTCGTTGTGTTCCAGTACGCGCACGCCGGCGACCGAGCCGTCGCCGGTGACGCCGACCAGCAGGCGGATCGGGCCGGAATAGCCGTTGGGCGCGGTGGTTTCGAAAATGGCGGCGACGTCCTTGCCTTGCCGGCGGGCGCGATAGACGGGGACATCCACTTTCTCGCAGAGCTTGCCGGCGGGCACGATGATGACATCGCGCAGCAGGTTGTTGTCATAGCGGTCTTTCGGCAGAATCTCGTTGATCTGTTTCAGGCGTTCGGCGACATAGGCCTGTTCGATGCGGGCCTCGGTGAGCCAGTGGGTCAGGGCCACGCCGGTCGCGCCAACCACGCCAAAGACGCCCAGCACGACAGCCGACACCCAGACATTCTTGTCGATGACTCCCTTCATCCGTGGTGTCCCCTCTGGCCGAACACGCGCGGCTTGGTGTAGTGATCGATCAACGGCGTCGCCATGTTCATCAGCAGCACGGAAAAGGCGATCGCGTCGGGATAGCCGCCCCAGGTGCGGATGATGAAGGTCAACAACCCGACGCCCGCGCCGAAGATCACCCGTCCCCGGGGCGTGGCGCTGCCCGAGACCGGGTCGGTGGCGATGAAAAACGCGCCGAGGATCGCGCCGCCGCTGAAGATGTGGAACACCGGCGAGGCGAAATGATCGGGGTTGGACAGGTAAAAGATGCCCGCCGGCACGCCCAGCGCGAGGATCAGCGCCACCGGGATGCGCCAGGAGATGACCCGCTTGTAGAGCAGGTAGAACCCGCCGAGCGCGTACCAGTTGGCCACCCATTCCCAGCCGACGCCGCCGAGACTGCCAAACACCGCGCCCGAGCGGATCTCGTCGATGGTCTTGTGCTGGGTCAGCCCGGTCTTGATGCTGTCCAGCGGGGTCGCCATGGTCATGCTGTCGAACAGGTCATGCTCCATCAGCGAGCCGCCGAAAATCACCTTGATGGACTCCAGCAGTCCCAGGGAATGCTCGGCGATCGGCGATGGCGCGACCCAGTGTGTCATGTAGGCCGGAAACGAGA
>DRPO01000078.1 GCA_011330835.1 Gammaproteobacteria bacterium
AGTTTGTAGAGCAGGTCGGTCTGTTTGATCAGGTCGCGGCTGGCCTCGGCCAGGGGGGCGAGTTGTTGGGTGAGTTTGACCAGCGCGGGATTGGTGTCGGGGGCGTTTTGCCACTGTTTCACCGCCTTGTCGGCATGTTGATGGAAGCTGGCGATGTCCTTGGCGAGCCGTTTGTATTCCTTGGTCCATTCCGCCTGCTGTTCCTTCACGGCGTTGTCTTGCGGCAATTCCGCCAGTTCGGGCTTGAGGATTTTCTCCAGTTCCTGCAGGGCGGCCAGGTAGTCCGGCAGGGGTTGGGTGGTGTCGCCGTTTTCTTCGCGTTCCATGCAGGCCTGGGCCTCGTCGATGGCGCGCCAGAGATAGTCCGAGATCAGTTGCAGATAGCGGTCGGTGTCGCCGCGATAGAGCCAGACGATGGCGAGCAGGTTTTGTTCCTGTTCGGGACTGAAGTCGTAGATCTTGCGCGTGACCTTTCTATAGATGTTGCGCGCATCGAGCATTAGCACCGTATCTCGCCCCCTCACCCTGGCCCTCTCCCCCGCTGGGGGAGAGGGGAGATTCTTTTTGTCACGGTCAAAAAACCAAAGTTCGCAGGGCACGGTGCGGGTGTAGAAGAAGTTGGAGCGGATGGCGATCATGATGTCCACGTCGCCGGTTTCGATGAGTTTCTGGCGCACCTTGGCTTCGTCACGCCCGGCGCTGGAGGCCTGGGAGGACATGACGAAGCCGGCGCGGCCCTGTTGGTTCAGGTAGCTATGGAAGTAGCTGATCCAGATGTAGTTGCCGTTGCTGACCTTGCCCTTTTTGTTGACGCCGGGCAGGCCGAAGGGCAGGCGCGGGTCGTTCTTGATCTTGTCGGCGTCGATCTCGTCCACGTTGAAGGGCGGATTGGCCATGACATAGCTGGCCTTGCCCAGCAGTTCGTGCGGGTCTTCGTAGTAGCTGATGGCTTTCTGGATGTCGCCTTCCAGGCCGTGTACCGCTAGGTTCATTTTGGCCAGGCGGATGGTGGTGGCGTTTTTTTCCAGTCCGTAGAAGGTGAGCTTTTCGGTCGGGTTCTCGTGGCGCTGCTCGACCACGCGGGCGCTCTGCACGAACATGCCGCCGGAGCCGCAGGCCGGGTCGAGTACAGCGCCGCTTTCCGGCTCCAGCACGTGGGCGATCAGCGAGACCAGCGAGATGGGGGTGAAGAACTCGCCGCCGTCGTGGGCCTTCTGGTCGGCGAACTGGGTGAGGAAGTATTCGTAGATGCGACCGAACACATCGCCGGAGACCTTTTTCAGTTCGTCCGGGTTGAGGGTGCGCAGCAACTGGCCGAGCACGGCGTTGTCCAGTTCCTGGTATTCGCTCTTGGGCAGCACGCCGCGCAGGGATTCGTAGTCGGCCTCGATGGACTCCATGGCTGCGATGATGGCGCGGGCGCGGTCGTCGCTGTCGGTAAGCGCCACCAGGGTGTCGAACCGAGCTTCGGGCCGCAGGTAGATGGCGCTCTGCTGGGAGAAGTCTTCCTTGGTCAGTGCCCGGGTCTTGCCGCCGCGTTTGGGCAGGTTGGCTTCGATGGCGTCCTTGACGTTCAGGTAGCGGCTGTAGGCGTGGCGCAGGAACACCAGGCCCATGACCGGCAGGAAATACTCGTTGCTGGCGTAGTTGGAGTTGGCGCGCAGGGTGTCGGCCGCGGTCCACAGGCGCTTTTCGATGGCTTCTATGTGTTCCAGTTGCGGCATTAAACGTTATCCATCTTTTGATTCAGGTCATCATGATTGACTTGATGCGGTGGACTGATTCATAAGGGCTGGCGCAAGGGGGAGGGTAACCGCAAGGGTTGCCCCTACGGGTCGCTCCGTCGTGTTATGCATGGGGATAGCCCGTTTTCTATACATGTCGCTCGTTCATGTCAACAAAACGTTGAGTCACTGATACAGGCGAGGGTTCATGTGGATATACCTCTTGGACCCGGAATACCGGATGCGAGGGGTAATCGCATCGGGTAGACTTGCCCGGAACAGAACGAGACAGGCATCCATGCACGAAGAGACAGCTCAGGAATTTCATCCCGCCCCGGACAATGTCGATTCGCTCAAGGTGCCGCCGCATTCCGTCGAGGCGGAGCAGGCGGTGCTGGGCGGCTTGTTGCTGGACAACAACGCCTGGGATCAGGTCGCCGACCGGGTGACGGAGGAGGATTTCTATCGCCAGGATCATCGTTTGATCTTTCGCGCCATCGCGGCGCTGGCGGAGCGGGGGGAGCCGTTCGACGTGATCACCCTGTCCGAGTTTCTGGAGCCGCGCGGGGAGCTGGAGAAGGCGGGGGGACTGGTTTATCTCGGTACGCTGGCGAAGGACACGCCCAGCGCTTCGAATATCAAGGCTTATGCGGATATCGTTCGCGAGCGGGCGATTTTGCGCAATCTGATCGGCGTTGCCGGCGAGATCGCGGATGATGCGTTCAATCCCAACGGGCGCGACAGTCGGGAGATTCTCGACGAGGCGGAGCGCAAGGTGTTTCAGATCGCGGAGATGGGCGCGCGCGGGCAGCAGGGTTTTCAGCCGCTCAAGCATCTGGTCAAGGGCGCGGTGGAGTTCATCGACGCCATGCACGAGAAGCAGGATGGCATGGTGGGCATCCCCACGGGCTATGACGATCTGGACAAGCTGACTTCCGGTTTGCAGGCGGGCGATCTGATCATCGTCGCCGGTCGGCCCTCGATGGGCAAGACCAGTTTCGCGATGAATCTGGCGGAGTACGCGGCGATGAAAAGCGGCAAGGCGGCGGCGATCTTCAGCATGGAGATGCCGGGCGAGCAGTTGGCGATTCGCATGCTCTCCTCGCTGGGGCGCATCAACCAGCAGCGCCTGCGCACCGGCAAGCTGCGCGATGATGACTGGCCCCGGCTGACCAGCGCCGTCGAGCTGCTGGCCGGGATGCCGCTGTTCATCGACGATACGCCGGCGCTGACGCCCACCGAGGTTCGCGCCCGGGCTCGGCGGCTGGTGCGCTCGCACGGCGAGCTGGGGCTGATCATGATCGACTATCTCCAGTTGATGCAGGTCGCCGGCAGCAGTGAGAACCGGGCCACCGAGATTTCCGAGATCTCTCGCTCGCTCAAGGCGTTGGCCAAGGAGCTGAACGTCGCGTTGATCGCGCTGTCGCAGCTCAACCGCAGCCTGGAGCAGCGCCCGAACAAGCGCCCGGTCATGTCGGATCTGCGCGAATCGGGCGCCATCGAGCAGGATGCCGACGTGATCATGTTCATCTACCGCGACGAGGTGTACAACGAAGAGTCGCCCGATAAAGGGGTGGCGGAGATCATCATCGGCAAGCAGCGGAATGGCCCCATCGGCACCGTCCGGCTGACGTTTCTCGGCCAGTACACCCGCTTCGAGAATTTCACCCCGGACGTCTATTCGAGCATGGAGGGTGGCGGCTCCGGCTACGCTGGCGGCCCGCCGTCGTGACGCGTCTCGCTCGCGTCGATATCCATCCCGACGCGTTGAGCCACAATCTGTCGATTGCCCGCTCCCGCGCGGGTCGGGCGCGCATCATGGCCGTCATCAAGGCCAACGCCTACGGACATGGCGACCTGCTGGCCGCCCGGGCGCTGGACGCCGCCGACGCTTTCGCCGTCGCCACCATCGAGGAAGCGTTGCGGCTGCGCCGGGGCGGGGTGACCAAACCCTTGCTGGCGTTTCAGGGCGCCGTTTCGCCAGAGGACTATGCCCGCGCGGTCGCGCATTCGCTGACGTTGGTCGTTTACCATCCCCGGCAGATCGACTGGCTGGCATCGGCGCCTCGCCCCTGGCCGGCGCTCTGGCTCAAGGTCGATACCGGCATGGGGCGCTTGGGTCTGCCGCCCGACGCCATTCCCGCCGCGTTGTCCCGACTGGGCGACGCCTGCGAAGTCCTGATGAGCCATCTGGCCTGCGCCGACACCCCCGAGCACCCGCTCAACCGGCGCCAACTGGAAGCGTTTGAACGCATCGCCCGGGCCACCGGATTGCCCACCAGCCTCTACAACTCCGCCGGCCTGCTGTCCTTCGACCTGGACACCGACTGGGCGCGACCCGGCATCATGCTCTATGGCGCCTCGCCGCTGAAGGACGCGACCGCCGCCGATCTGGGCCTGCAACCCGCGATGACCCTGCGGGCGCCGCTGATCTCCGTCATGACGCACCGGGCGGGAGACGCCATCGGCTACGGCGCCGCCTGGCGCTGCCCCGAAGCGATGCCCGTCGGCGTCGTCGCCATTGGCTACGCCGACGGCTACCCCCGCGCCGCCAGCGGCGCGCCCGTGCTGGTCAATGGGCGTCGCTGCGCCATCGTGGGCCGGATCTCGATGGACGCCGTCAGCATCGATCTGCGCGCCTGCCCCGAGGCGCGTCCCGGCGACTGGGTGACGCTGTGGGGGCCCGGGCTCCCGGTGGACGAAGTCGCCTCCGTCGCCGATACCATCGCCTACGAACCCCTGTGCCATGCGGGTTCGCTGGCGATGCGCTGATTCCTTCGGCGGGTCTGGAGCTATTGCGGCTCGATCGAAGCGACAGGGGTGGAAACCCAGATCGAGGGAGTCGGACGTACTTGCGAAGCGGATTTGAATTTCATATTTTACTCATTTCCGCTGCATTGACCGAAGGAGAGACCCCTAT
>DRPO01000079.1 GCA_011330835.1 Gammaproteobacteria bacterium
CCCCACAGACTGGTCACCGGCCAGCGCCGGTAGCCGTAATCGCCATCGGGCACGCGCTCGATGACGCCCATCGCCTCCATCATGTCGAGCATCATCTTGGCCGGCGGGGCGTTGCCGTTGTAGCGATAGGTCGCCGCCGACGCCGCGCCGGTCGTCAGCACAGCCAACAGCCCCACCGCGAACCTTCGAAGCCGCTTCCCGCCACAAAAAAAGGTGAACGAGCTCAAGGGGAGACGTCCTCCCGCGACCGGCGGCGCAAAACACGCGTATCAAGAGGCATGGGAATTAACATTTGTTGACCCTTATCTGCTGACCAACGCCTAGAATCTGGCGCCGGATGAAGTCGTACCGGATCGGTGTGGAATTACCCGGCCCGCCATTCGTCATCTTCCGGCAACTATTTGCTCCTCCCGCGATCCAAGCCATAACGGAAGGCTCGCGAGCCGCGATGAAACACTGCGCGGACTGTACGGAGCGTTCCCGACCACAAGGGGTATAATAATACAACCAAACCATCATGCCTGATCCGATCCGAAACAAGACCCAACCTCCCGTCGGCCGCTTCGCGCCTTCGCCGACCGGCCCGCTGCACTTCGGCTCGCTGGTCGCGGCCCTCGGCAGCTACCTGAACGTCAAAAGCAAGGGCGGAAGCTGGCTGTTGCGCATCGAAAACCTCGACCCGCCCCGCGAGGATCCCCAGGCCCCCGACGCCATTTTCAGATCGCTCGAAGCCCACGGCCTGCTCTGGGATGGCCGCGTGCGTTTTCAGGCCACGCGTCATGAAACCTACCTCGAAGCCCTGGAAACGCTGATCAACCTGGATCGCGCCTACCCCTGCAGCTGCACCCGGGGCATCATCCGGCAGGCCGGAAAAATGGGGCCTTTCGGGCCGATCTATCCCGGCTCCTGCCGGAAATTCCCGCTCAATCCCGACAGCGTCTTCTATTCCTGGCGCGTAGTGACCGACGACCAGTTGATCGAGTTCGAAGACCAGCGGGCCGGCCTCTACCGGCAACGCCTGGAATCGGAAGTCGGCGATTTCATCGTCAAGCGCTCCGACGGGTTCTACGCCTACCAGCTCGCCGTGGTCGTCGATGACGCCGACCAGGGCGTCACCGAAGTCGTCCGCGGGGAAGACCTGCTCTGCAACACGCCCCGCCAGATCTACCTCCAGCGCCTGCTCGGCCTGCCCACGCCGGAATACCTCCACCTGCCCATCGCCCGCGACGCCGAAGGCCGCAAGCTGAGCAAGCAGAATCACGCCCCGGCGATCGACAACAAGCAAGCCTCCCGCAACCTGGTCGAGGCGTTGACATTCCTGGGGCATCCGCCACCCGCGTCGCTGCGCGGCGCAAGCCCGGACGAACTGCTCCGCTGGGGCCTCGAGAACTGGAATATCCAAAACATCGGACCGGCCAACGGGCCAGTCCTCGAAATCGCCTCACCAGCGCCATAGGGCGATGGCCGGGCCTCGCGAGTGACCGGTCAGTCCACGCGTCATTCCCGCGCAGGCGGGAATCCATTACAGGATCCACCCATGAAGCAACCCACCGTGAAACGCCTGAAGAAATGGGGCCAGACATGGATTCCCGCCTGCGCGGGAATGACGGTTGGGTGACGCGGAACGGCGGTTGGGCGTAACCTGCCTGTGCGGAAACAACGAAGGGGCTCAGCCGTCACGCCGTCGCCGGGAAACATCTCGCGGGTTATGTCTTTCCCCGTCGCCGCCTTCCCTGGAACGCCGCGATATCGGACAACAGCCTCTCGAACGGAATGTCCTCCACGGCCCCATACTCATCGGCGGCCGCCGTCAACAACCGATCGACATCAAGCTCGTTTCCCGCTTCCCCGGAGCGCTCCGCCAACAGACGCTTCAGGCCCAGCAATCCTCCAATCTGAATCCGCAACTCCTTGTTGTGCGGCAAGGGCCCATCCGGCTGCGCAACGCCCACGGTAAAACGCGCCTGCTGGCGCAGCAAATCCAGGTAGGCCACGCAGCGCGCCTGGCGCGGCGCGCTGGCGCACTGGTAGCCTTCCCGTCCCGCGAGCAAAAAATGGCGCGCCCGGCGACAGACGCAGCGACGGGCGTTCAGCCCCTTTTCGAAAACGCAGCGAACCTCGTTGATATCGCGATAGGCCGCGCGAAACTCGTTCTCGTCCAAAACGCGGCTACTTCTCCCATTCCATCAGAACCGGCTTCTCGCGCTTCTCCAGCAACTTTTCCTCCGCGTCCAGCGCGTTGTCCGCGAAAATGATTTTCACCTCGACATCGCCGCCCGGCAGAATATCGTTCTCCTGGCGGTAGGCCTTGGCGAAAGTCTTTGCGGCCTTGAAGTTCTCGAACTCGTCCAACTGATCGAGGTTCTTGATCAGCTCGGTCGGCCCCGCGGTAATCTTGTACACGAAATAAGGCATTGGGATTCTCCATGAATTCGAAGGATATGGGCGCAAGCTTACCACTATCCCGGCCTGCCTTGCCGGCAGGGGCGCCGGCGCTCCGCGACTTTCGCAAAACTTGACGCAGACCCGCCATGCCTGCATTTTATACCTCTCGCGACCAGGAATACCCCGTTCAGTGACCCGCCAGACCCGACTCACTCGCCTGCTGCCCGAGGAGGTCACCCGTTCCGACCTGTTCCAGCAAGCCATTACGCACCGCAGCATGGGGGGGCGGAACAATGAGCGGCTGGAGTTTCTTGGCGACAGCGTCCTCAATCTGACGATCAGCGAATATCTTTTCGAGCATGCCCCACAAGCCGACGAGGGCGACTTGAGCCGGCTGCGGTCTTCACTGGTGCGCGGCGAGTCGCTGGCGGAGATCGGTCTGGCGCTCGAACTGGGCGATTTGCTGCGGCTCGGCTCGGGCGAACTCAAGAGCGGCGGCTATCGCCGCAAGTCGATCATCGAGGATGCGCTGGAAGCGATCATCGGGGCGGTCTATCTCATCAAGGGGCAAGCCTTTACCCGCGAGTTCATTCACGAGTTGTTCGGCGACCGGCTGACCACCCTGCCCGACCCCAAAACCCTGAAGGATCCGAAAAGCCGCTTGCAGGAGTGGCTGCAATCCCGGGGCGCGGACGTTCCCGACTACCGGCTTCTGAGCGCCCGGGGCAAGGCGCACAACATGACTTTCAAGGCTGAATGCCGCGTCCCCTCGCTGGATATCGTCACCGAGGCGGAAGGCTCAAGCCGCCGCAAGGCCGAGCAGGCGGCGGCCCAAAAGGCCCTGGACAGCATTCCCAGCGCCGATGCCTAGTCAGGACGCCGCCCGATCCGGCCACTTCGTTATCGCCGGCCGCCCCAATGTCGGCAAATCGACGCTGCTCAACCGCATCCTCGGCATGCATCTGGCGGCCACCACGCCCAA
>DRPO01000080.1 GCA_011330835.1 Gammaproteobacteria bacterium
AAGTCCTGTTTTTATTGACGTGTAATATTTTCCCACCTACCATCTACACAACGTGGGACAGCACCCCACGCACAGAGTTTGAGTCCACCAGCCACAACCGGAACGCGATCACGGATGACGACAATATCGACAAACGAACGCTGAACTCGCGATCGTCGGTTATGTCACATAGATGAGCGAAGGAGAACAAGGCCAATCAAACTCATCAGCCAACCGCCGCGATATTCGGAGGACAACCATGAGCATTCGCTTACTACTGGGCTTTAGCTTGCTGGCTTTCGCTTTCTTTCACTCAGGGCAGGCCAATGCACTGGCCGCGAATCACACCCCATCGCCGCCATACAACCATATTCAATAACCTGTCTCATCCCCGTCCTCGGGGCTGAGTTACTGAAAGCAAGCGCGGGATAACGGCCACCGCCATCCCGCCGGCAATGTAAAAGCGGTGAACAACAGATAACAAACCACTGAAACACAGGAGGAGCCGGATATGGCCAAGAGCAAGCCCGCTCGCGAAAACCCCAATAACGCCTTGAACGACCCACCGCAAGAGGCCCGTCGGTCATCATGGCCGACCGTAGTTGGTCTGCTGCTGGCCTTTGCCATGGTCATCGGCATCGCGTCCATCCCATTGTCGCTGAATGAACAACTGTTGTTCGCGATCGCATCCCTGGGGCTGTCCATGATCATTCGCCCCAACACGCCGGAAAAACGGTTCCGGATTCTCGTTCTGGTCATGATTTCGACAATCGCGACCGCCCGCTATATCTATTGGCGTTTCACGCAATCCCTCGGCTGGTTCGACCCCCACCTCGAACTCGGCATCGCGGACTATATTTTCTCCGGAGGACTGCTGGCGGCGGAAATCTACGCCTGGATCATCCTATTCCTGGGTTACTTTCAGACGCTATGGCCCCTGGAGCGGGAAATCCAGCCTCTTCCCGAGGACGAATCGCTGTGGCCGACCGTCGACGTATTCGTACCCACCTATAACGAACCGCTGAACGTCGTCAAACCCACGATCCTTGCCGCGCGAGACCTCGACTACCCGGCCGACAAGCTGAACGTCTACCTGCTCGACGACGGCGACCGCGAGGAATTCCGGAAATTCGCGCAAGAAGCCGGCGTCCACTACCAGACCCGGCGAGACAACAAGCACGCCAAGGCCGGCAACCTGAACGAGGCGCTGGCGCGGACGCGGGGCGAACTGGTCGCCATTTTCGACAGCGACCATGTCCCGGTGCACTCATTTCTCAAATCCACCGTCGGCTGGTTCCTCAAGGACAAGGAGCTCGGCTTGCTGCAAACGCCCCACATCTTCTACACCCCCGATCCGATCGAACGGAATCTAAACACATTCCGCAAGATCCCCAACGAGAACCATTTGTTCTACGGCCTGATCCAGCCCGGCAACGACGCCTGGAACGCAGCCTTTTTCTGCGGCTCCTGCGCGGTCCTGAGACGCCAGGCGATCGAGGAAGCCGGCGGCGTCTCGACGGAATCGGTCACCGAAGACGTTCACACCTCGCTGCGCATCCAGCAACGGGGCTGGAACAGCGCCTACCTGCGCGAACCGCTGGCGGCGGGCCTGGCGACCGAACGCCTTAGCGACCACGTTGGGCAACGAACCCGCTGGGCGCGAGGCATGGTTCAAATGCTGCGTATCGACAACCCGCTGTTCGCGAGCGGCCTGTCGATGGGGCAACGACTGGCCTACCTGAACTCTTCCATGCATTTTTTGTTCAGCCTGCCGCGCATCGTCTTCCTGACCTCGCCGCTGGCGTTCCTGTTTTTCAACGGCTACGTGCTCCAGGCTTCCGCCGGCATGATCGCCGTCTACGCGCTACACCACATTTTCCAGACCCATATCGCCAGCTCCGCCATGCAGTCGGCCTGTCGCCACAGCTTCTGGGCCGAGGTGTACGAGACCTTGCTGGCGGGCAACATACTCGGGCCCGTGCTGCGCACCTTTCTGTTCCCCCGAAGCGCAAAATTCAACGTGACGAAAAAAGGCCTCAAACTCGATGAAGCGCGTTTTGACTGGCGCTCCTCCAAGTTCGTCGTCTTCCTGCTGCTGATCAACCTGGCCGGCATCGGCGTCGGCCTGTGGCGACTAAGTCAAACCGACCCCGCCAGCGGCGACTTTGGCACCCTCATCATCACGCTGCTCTGGACACTGTACAACTGCATCATTCTGGGCGCCGCCGTTGCTGTCGCCTTCGAACACGCGCAACGACGCGCCGCCGCCCGGCTGCCCAGAACCTACCAGGCGCAAATCATCGCCAACGACGGCTCCAGCGCCAGCACGATGACCACTGACATTTCCACCCAGGGCGCCGCCATTCAGGCTCCCAGGAACCTGAGCCTGCAACAAGGTCAGTCCGTCAGACTGATCCTGCTAGACCCGCTGGCCGGCAAAACCCTCGACGCCACGGCTCGCGTCGCCTCGCTGAGAAACCGTCAGGCCGGTCTCGAATTCGATCATCTGGACATCGACCAGACCCGCACCCTGGTGCACTTCACCCATGGCCGCGATGACGCCTGGAAAGCCTGGTACGAACGTTGCGAACCCAAGAAACCTCTGGCGTCCTTCTTTGAACTCGCGGCCTTCGCCCTGCGCGGGATCAGGAATATCCTGCTCGGAAGATCCGGGACCAGCGCCCCCGCGCCAGCTCTCGCTCCCGTACGAAGCTGGCTGGTCATCATCGTCGTACTGGCGGCGGGTCTGTTCTTCTCCCATACGGCGCGCGCCAGTGAAGAGCCCCTCTCTTCGCCCTTGCGAGTCACTCTACTTGATGATCAAACCCTGCCCCGGGTCATCACCGCCACCGACCAGACGCCCAGTCGTCACAAACTCCGCTTCGACCAGTTGGGCGTGACCAACGACATTCGGCTACGAGGCGCCGGAACCCAGAACGACGTTTGGTTTTCCCTGCGCAATGACGAGATCGTCGACAAGGCGACATTACATCTGGTCGCCAGCTTCACCCCCGAACTCGCGCACAGTTACCGCAGCCTCGCAATCGAACTCAACGGCCAATCCGTGGGCTGGGTGGACATCGACGCCAAACAGACCGCCCCAGGGGCTCGCTGGACCATCGATCTGCCTCGTCGGCTGATTCTCGACAACAATCAGCTGTCATTCCGGCTGGAGCCTAGTCAGGTTGGCCAATGCCCGGATCTCGATGACAACTCCGGTCTGACAGCGCGAATACTGTCATCCAGCTCGATTGATATCGACACCCTACCGCTCAAGCTGGAACCCGATCTCGCTCAACTGCCCGCGCCATTTTTCGACGCAAACGACCCCGGGCAACTCACCTTGCCGATGATCATACCGCCTCAACTGAGACATTCGGCCCCCGCGCTGAAAGCCGCCGGCATCATCAGCTCCTGGTTTGGCGCGCTGGCGGACTACCGTCACGCCGATTTTCCAGTCACCTCCGCCCCGGATCCGCTGCAACGCTATTCAGTGACCTTCGTAACCCCGGACGCGATACCCGAGCAACTCGATATCGGCCCAATCAACGGCCCCGCCGTCGCATTGACGCCCCACCCCCTGCGCCCCACCGGCCAGGTGCTGGTCATCATGGGACGCACCCCGGAAGAACTGGTCGCCGCCAGCCGGGCGCTGATAACCACTCGCTTTACCACCGGCCTGCGTCACCCGTTCACCGCAAGCGAACTTCAAACCGGAGAAACCGCCCAGGGCAAGACCAAATGGCTGCCTGCCGGTCGACAGATCCCGCTCTCGTCTCTGGCCCCACCCTCCGAACTCGTTCGCCACGGCGACGCCAACAGCCGCATCGACATCAATTTTCGGCTCCCGCCCGACTTGTTCGACTGGCGCCAGCAAAACCTGCTCGTCCCCATCGTCACGGAATATGAATACCGCGGCCCCACGCCACAACCCGGCAGCCACCTGGACATTTCCGTCAACTCAAAGTGGCACGAACGGGTCCCGCTGACAGGCCGCATCCGCGAGCAGCAACGCCATCGGGAAGGGGGGCTCACCGTCATCCGCGGCAAACATCTAAGCCAGTATCCCGCTATCGACATGCCCGACAGAAACAGGCTGTCCTACTACTTCAACATCCGCGTCAACGAGCCAAACCACGACAGCTGCCAACCGGTCGCGGGAGCCAACATCATCGGCTCTATCGGCCCCGGCTCGCACATTGACCTGGGCGACATGCGACACTTTACGCGCCTGCCCGATCTCGCCAAGTTCGCCAACCTTGGCTTTCCCTTCAGTCACGACCCGGACCTCGGCTCCACCGTCGTCCATCTCCCCGCGAAACCCAACAGCGCCGACCTGCGCCTGTACCTCAACACGCTGGGACATCTGGGCAGCGCCACCGGCTCCCCGGGCCGGCGGGTCGAGATCGTCCTCGCCAGCCAGCCCGCGCCCGAAGATCGCCCTAATCACTTGTTCATCGGGAACTTCCAGCGTCTGCCCGAGCTGGCGCGATACGCCGACATTCTCCCCATCGAGGTCGACGGCAACGACAGCGAACCCGCCACCGTCCGTCTCACCCTGATGCGCAGATTCAGCAAATGGCTCAAGGGAGAATCCAACAACGACAGTCAGCGCATCCGACGCTATGCGAAAAATCATCCCGACGCCGCCGAGATCCTCGGTTTCATCGACAGCCATCATTCCCCGGCCCACGCGGGCGTCGCGCTGCTCGCCAAAACCCCCTCGCAAAGCCGCGCGCTGGCCAGCGCTCTGATCAACCCATCCGCCATCGCCACCCTGCATGGCGATGTCGCGATGCTTGATCAAGACAAGTTCGAATCCGGACGCATCCTGCCGACCATCAATTACGGCAATCTGCCGCCGATCATCGCCATACGCACCTTCTTCCGAAGCTATCCGCTGGCGCTGATTCTCGGGATGGGGCTCACCGCCTTCTTTGGCGCATGGCTACTGCATCGTGGCATGCAACGTCGGGCCCGATGGCGGCTGCATGGCCACGTGAGCCCCAGAGGCGTCATTTATACGCGACGCTGAAGATTACGATCTGATCGAAAAACAAGCCGACCAACATGGTTTGAAAACAACAAAGTTCCTCGGGGCAAGGGGCGCTTGTCCCGCCGCGAACCCCGAGGAAACCACGACACCCGGAGGAGTCACCATGATCAACTCACCCCTGCAACAAAATCCGAGCGCCAACGTCGCGCGACTGCTAAGGCTGTCCACCCACTGCGCTCTCGCCGCATTGATGATGGGCTCGGTCGCGCGGGCGCAACCCCCCAAATACGACGAAGCGTTTACCGACGGGTATTTCTGGTACCAACAGGGACGCGTTCAAGCCGCGCAACAGAAATGGGAAAAACTACTCAAGCTGCAACCCGACAACCAGGAAGTCAAGGCGGCGTTGAGCGAACTGAAACAGTTCGATCCCGCCAGGGTGCGCAAGGAGCTGGTCGAACAAGCGCGCGACCTGGCCCGCAAACACCGCTACCAGGACGCCATTGAAGTTTACCGGAGCGCATTCGGCGGCCCGCCACCCACCAGCTTCTACGCCCTCGAATATTACGAAACGCTCAGCGGAGCCAAAGCGGGCTGGTCGGAAGCCATCGAACATCTGAGGAAACTCGCCGACACCTACCCCAGCAACCCCGCCTTTCGCCTCACGCTCGCGAAAGTGCTCAGTTATCGCGAACAAACCCGGCGCGAGGCCATCCATAAACTCTCGGAACTCGCCACATCCGACTCGCTGCCGCAAGCCCAACGCCAAGAGGCGCAACAGGCCTGGCGACAAGCCTTGTTATGGCTAAACGCCACGCTCGACGACAAACCACTCTATGACGCCTACCTCAAGGTCGATAGCGATCCGGTCGTCGCGCAAACCCTCGCCAATATCGACCAACCCGGCGGAAAGATTGGCGAAGCCTACGCCCTGCTCGAACAAGGCCATACCGAACAGGCGCGCAAACGCTTTCGCGAAATCCTCGCGAACGACCCGGAAAACGCCGAAGCCATCGCTGGGCTCGGCATCATCGAACTGCGCCAGCACCGCTTCTCGAAAGCGCAACGCTTGCTCGAACAATCCATTCATCAGGACCCGGAAAAACGGCACACCCTCGGCCAGGCGCTGCGTGACGCCCGATACTGGTCGCTTGTACACCGCGGGCGACGCGCCTTCACGCGCAGGCAATTCGACAAGGCCGCCGCGCTGGCTCGCCGGGCCGCGCGCCTCAAACCGGGGCGAATCGAACCCACACTGTTAAAGGCAAGCATCGAAAACGCGCGGGGTCGTTATCAGAAAAGCCTTGACCTATACAAGAAAGCGCTGAAAAAACGCCCCCGGAACCTCGAAGCCCGTCAAGGCGTGGTGCAGAACTACCTGGCGCTGAAAGACGACATTTCCGCGCGAAGCGCCATCCACAAATACAAATTGCCATCCCGCGCCTACCAGCAGGCGCTAACCCGCATCCAGGTTGAAAACCTTCGTCGCGACGCCGCCTTGCTCGGCAACGACCCCAACGCCATTGAAATTCTCCAGGACGCGCTCGATCTCGCGCCTGACGACCCCTGGATTCGGCTGGACCTGGCGCGTCTCTACCACCGTCTTGGCCGCGAAGATGAAGCGCTTTCGCTGTTCGACAACCTGCTCAAGGCCCGCCCCGGACAAGCCGACATCTTTTACGCCAAGGCGCTGTATCATGAAGAGAACAAGCAATGGCGGGAAGGCCTGCTCGCCATGCAAGCCATTCCCGGCGATGAAATGGACGCCGGGAAACGCGCCCTGAAAAGGCATCTGTGGGCCTACAACGAACAGCGCAAGGCGCTGGAGCTGATCGCCGCTGGCGACACGAAACAGGCCAGACTGATCGCGCAAGAGATCAAGTCGGTCAGCCGCCTCAACGACCCCGAAACCGCGCTTCCTTACGCGGAACTGCTCGCCGCGCTCGGTGACGAAAGAGAGGCGCTGCGGATCGGACGCCAGTTTGTCGACCCGATTTTCTCTCCGGATATCGACACCCGCATCAGTTTTGGCAATCTGTTGCTGAAAACTGGCCACCGACAGGAGTTGGCTTCTCTGCTGGAGCGGATCGAAACACGCTCCGGAGGGTCTTTGAACGCGCGCCAGCAAAACGCCATCGACCGGCTTAAGGACGGATCGCGTCTGCAACAGGCCGACGTCGAAAAGCTCGCCGGGAAATACGACCAGGCGCTGCAAACCCTGGCGGCGCCGCCACTGGTCGCGGACAACCGCAAAGCCTTCACATTGCTTCGCGCCAGCATCGAAATGGCGCACGGCCAGCACCGCGAGGCGGTAACCAGCTATCAATCGATCCTCGCCGAAGACCCGGGCAATGAAACAGCCTGGGCTGGCGCGGCCAGCGCCGCGCTGGCCGCGGATGACAAACCACTCGCGAGCCGACTCATTGAACAAGGCCTCCAGCATCGGCCCATGGCGCCGCGTTTGCTCGCCCTGCGCAGCCAGATCAATCAACTCAAGGGCAAACAGGGGGCTGCGTCCCGCGACCTGGAGCTCGCCCTGAGCGACCCGGCGGAAACCTTTGGCAAATCCGCCGACGCCCCGGACTGGCTAACCCGCGCCCGCCAAAAAAAAGCGCGGCTCGACGATGCCGCACGCTCGCGCCTGTCCATCGGACTCGGCTCTCGCGACCGGGGAGACAACGGGCTGGACCAGATCACCGAATACTCCCTGCCGCTGGAACTCGACTACCGCCTTCCGAACGAACAGCGCATCGGCTTCAACCTTCGCAACGTGATTCTCGACGGACCCGGAACTCTCAAGAGCGTCGAACAAAAAAGCCGGGATTTCAATCTGGCCTATTTTGGCGGCTTGCCGATTTTTCTTTCCAACCCGAAGAACTTCGACCCCGATCTCAACGCCGACGGACTGGCGTTCAATCTGCGCTATCGGAACGACAACTGGCTCATTGACGCTGGCTCCAAACCATCCGGATTTCTTGGCGACAGCCTGGTTGGCGGCGTCAAATGGCAAGGCCAGACGTTTACCCGAAAATACAGCATTGAATACGATCAGCGCGCCATCAAGGAATCCGTCCTGGCCTACGCCGGCGCCCACGACCCCCAATTCGATCGGGAGTGGGGCGGCGTTGTCCGTAGTGGCGTCAACCTGTCGTTCGACCAGCAGATTCGACGCCGGTTTGGCTTCTATACCCATCTCGGTTTCCATAACCTAACGGGCAAGAACGTCGCGAGCAACGATGAAAAAGGATTCCAGTTGGGTGGTTACTGGCAACTCGATCGGCAAACCAACCGCTCTCTCAGCCTCGGACTGGGACTTCAATACCGGAAATTCGACAAAAACCTGCGTTTCTTCACACTGGGACACGGCGGCTACTTCAGTCCGCAACGCTATCTCGCCCTGACGCTGCCGCTGGAATACTTCCGGCAGAAGGGGCGCCTGACGTACCACGTCAACCTGTCTCCCGGCCTGTTTACACTGGAAGAAACCAGCGCGCCCCTCTTCCCCAACGATCCGGCGCTGCAAAATCGCTGGGAGGAACTGGCCAGTTCCCGGGACAAACTCGAGCCCACCTATAAAAGCCGCACCGACAACGGCTTTCTCTACAGCCTGCAAGCTGATCTCGGCTTTCGGCTCGATAATCAGTTCACGCTGACGGGCTGGCTCGACGCCAACAACACCACCGACTTCAACGAGTTCGCGGCTGGTGTCGGACTCACCTATTACTTTACACCCGCTCGCGCCCCCACGGACAAACTGCAAAACCGGGAGCGCACCGGGCTACATGAGGTCTGGTAAATGGCGTCAAAGCATTTGAAACTTAAACTCGCAAAGCAGAAGGCAATCCTGCGCGCGCCGTGCGCGGCCTCGCGCCGCGCTCATACAACCGCCAAACGCCATAACGCGTACAGAGCACAGGGATCTTCAACCGTAGCGGGCATCATGCCGCCGCCCTCGTCATCCCG
The DNA here is from genome assembly GCA_011330835.1 of Gammaproteobacteria bacterium. Taxonomy (GTDB): domain Bacteria; phylum Pseudomonadota; class Gammaproteobacteria; order UWMA-0217; family UWMA-0217; genus HyVt-560. The sequence goes on from DRPO01000080.1 coordinate 8,939, forward strand.
GAACGGCCCGACCTCTTCGGGCAGACCGGGTTCCGTTAACCATGCCGTAGAACATTCAGAGCTTGCATGAGGCGCATTAATCGTTGCGTATATTCTCGCAGTCACGGTGGCGCTCCCAATAATCCCCTCTCCCCTTTGGGGGAGAGGGTTAGGGTGAGGGTGAGGGGAAAACCGCATATCGGGATACAGGGCGCGAGTACTTTTGCAACTATTGATAAATCCATCCCACGCGTCGATTTGCTATTTCCTGATCCAAGCGCCATGAGCATCCATTGTGTAGGGGGACTCTCCCACCAGGTATCCTTTGGCGGAGACGGTGATCTGGTCCGCGCTCAATTGTTCGATAAATGTCGTGGGCGGAACTAGCTCGCCCGAGATTCCGTGCGCGGCGGTTTGATCGGACAGGTTGACCCGAATGCCAAGCACTTCAAATTCTCCCGCATCAGGGCTGTTGCCAACAACAGGGCCTTTGA
>DRPO01000081.1 GCA_011330835.1 Gammaproteobacteria bacterium
AAAAGGGCTACCAGATTCTGATGGATATGGGGTGTGACATCGTTCAGGGATACCTCGTCAGCAAGCCGCTCAAACCGGAGCATTTCCGGAAATGGCTGCTGGAGGAGCAATGGCGCCGTCCCGCGCAAGCGGGAAGGCGGCCGGCTCGCGCATGACGATCAGGCGCAAGATCCGGAAGGCCCTCCCAACGGACCCGCGGATGGATCCCGGCGTTCGCCGGGATGACGGCTTTCTTCGAGTCATCATCCCCGCGACTTCAAGACTGTCATCCCGGCGAACGCCGGGATCCATCGCTTCTGGACGTTACGCTCCCCCGTTTTTCCCCTTCGTCCGTCCCGACTGATCCAGTATACTGATTCCCACGTATTCCACGGAATCATGGATTTGAGCAATTTCTTCAGGTTGGCGCTGATCCTGCTGGCGCTAGCGCCTTGGACACCGTCATTCGCCGGTAATCTTCCGCCGCCGTTCGAGGCCGTTTATCGCGTCGAGCTGGCCGGCTTGTCGCTGGGCGAGGTCTTGATTTCGCTGGAATACGCGAATGGTCGCTATGTCTACAAGAAAACCACCCGCACACGGGGGCTCCTGTCGTTTTTTCGGAACGACACGATCAGGGAGGTCAGCAAGGGAATTGTCAGCGACAATCGGATTCACCCCCGATCCTATCTTTACGAATACCGCAAGCGCGGCAAGACGCGGCGCTCGGAAATCCATTTCAACGCATCCGGCAAGGCTTCGGGCCACGAACACGGGCGGGAATTCACGCTGGACGCCCCCGGGGACGTTTATGACCGGGCCTCGGTGGAGCTCGCCCTGATGCGCGATGCCGGCGCGGGAGCGCTCGCCTACGAGGTGGTGGAGAAGGGCAAGCTCATGCGCTATCGCTTCAAGTCAGTCGGCGACAAGGCGATGGATTTGCCGATAGGCAGGGTGGGTTGCCGGGAGTACGAGGTGGTGCGCAGTACGACAAAACGCAGCACGTCGATGTGCCTGGCCGAGGGAGGAGAGTATGCTTCCCTGCCGGTTTGGGCGACTCACAATGAAAGGGGCTCCAGTTTCAAGATGCTGCTGGAGCGCGTGACCCTGAGGCCGCGCTTGGCCAGACCCGCAAGGAAAAAAACCGATGCGGGCGATCCGCAAGGCCTGATGTCCTGGGACTAGTTCAACGCTGGCAGCGGGGGCAGTAGAACGTCGATCTTTGTCCCAGCGTCGCTTTTCTGATGTCCGTTCCGCATCGGGAGCAGGCTTCCCCGGCGCGATCATAGACATGCAGGTGCTGGCTGAAATAGCCCGGTTGCCCGTCTTCCCGAACAAAGTCCCGGAGCGTCGATCCACCGTAGCGGATTGCCTTGCGCAGCACCTGTTGAATGGAGATCGCCAGCTTGTCGTGGCGCTGTCGGGAAATCCGGCCCGCGCTCCGACCGGGATGGATGCCCGCCAAGAACAGCGCTTCGTTGGCGTATATGTTGCCCACGCCGACCACCACCTGGCTGTTCATGATGAACGGCTTGATCGAGACGCGCCTGTGGCGGCTGGCGTTGTGCAGGTAAGCGCCATCGAAATCGGGAGCCAGAGGCTCCGGCCCGAGTTTCGCGAGCAGGGGGTGGTCGGCGGGGTCGCCTTCCCACCACAGCAGGGCGCCAAACCGGCGTGGATCGTGCAGGCGCAGTTGCTTGCCGCCGGAAAGAGTCATCACGGCGTG
>DRPO01000082.1 GCA_011330835.1 Gammaproteobacteria bacterium
CGAATGACGCCAGCGTTTTCGACAGTCGCTCATGCAGATCGCCAAGCTGGTTGCGCGTCATCAGCACGCCGACATCCAGCGTCTTGCGCGAGGGATCCCGGAGGCTGTGATCCAGCACCCAGGCGGAAAGGAGGCTTGGCGGCCCCTGCTTGTCCTTTTTCAGATACTGGATGCGCAGCGCGTTGCCGATGCGGGCCAGCTTTTCGGAGAGCGCATCGAGCGACGGGGATTCGTCTCCAGCTTGCCGGGTAACGCCCGCCTTGCCCATGGCTGTCCTGACGCTGCCGCTGATTTGCTGGCTGAGCACATCGACGGCCTTGCCGAATTTCTCGACATCGCCAGCCTCGACGCCATAGTAGAGTTCGCCGACGCCGGGATAGTTCGACAGAATCCGGTAGGCCTCGCGCGCCTGCTCATGATTGTCGACGCCCTTGGGCGTCAACAGGTGCAGCACGGTGATCGACACGTTGTTGCGCTGCGCCAGCTTGTTGAGCGCGTCGGCGCTCAGTCCGGTGGCGCCGAGTTTGTCGCCGGCCTCCCGGGGGCCGGCGTCGGTCACCAGCACCACGTAACGCGCGTCCACGCCCTTCCAGTCGATATCGTCGAGCGCCGCCTTGACGCCGGCGTAGGCGTCCTCGCGAAAATCCTGGCTGGAGACCGTGGCCGGCTCGACCTGGTCCACCAGCGCGAAAAACTGCCGCGCATCGCCGCCCTGTTGCAGGGTGGCGTAGGCGCGGGTGACATAGTCCAGCCCCTTCACGGCTTCCACATTGTCGCGGAAGGCGATCAGGCCAAACCGCAACCGGCCCGAGCCGCCGCTTTTTTCCAGTTGACGGTAGATCTTGCGAATCGCTTCCCGGGTCCGGTCGATGTAGGGCCCCATCGACAGCGTGGCGTCAACGACGAACACAACGCCCGCCCGAAAGTCCGTTCCGGTCGCCGGAGCCGGTTTTCCCCTGCCCTCGGCGGCGACGGTCGCCACCTTGAGCAACTTGGCCTGGCCGTCGCCCAGGAAAACGTCCTCATGCGCCAGGATCGGCGCGACATAAAACTGCCGAGCGGGATCGATATTGTAATCCGGCTGAATCGCGACCACCGGCGAGTCCGCTGGCGTCTTGCCGGCGACCGCCTGCTGGTAGTAGGCCTCGTAACGTTGCTTGTCGTTTTTCTCAATCAGGCTTTTCAGGCTTTGCTCATCCTTGAACAGCAATACCCGTTCCTGCGTGAGCGGGTTGCGGAAGATGACCGTCAGACCCTGGTTCCACGGAATGGTCTGCTCGGCGGCGATCCAGCGAAGATTCTGTCCATCGGTATTGTCCGCCACTTGCAGCCACTCGCGGATTCCGAGTTTTTTTCTGGCGTAGACGTAGTAAATGGAGAAGGCGGGCGCCAGTTTCGCGCCGACCGTTGATGGTTTGTCGCCAACCACGGCGCGGGGCTTGCTGACCACCCGCTGGTAGAGGCTCTTCTTGCCCTCCATCAGCAACGGCTTGACGCCGGCGAAGGCCAGCGACGCCGACAGCAGCATGAACAATGCGCCAGCCGCCGCCACAACAGGGAAAACTCTCTTCATGATCCGATATCTGTTCTTGTTGTCGCGCAACAGGGCGAAAGGGGCGCGGGAAGTCATTGCCACAACAACCTGAGTCGTTGCGCCCGAAGGTCGCCCTTGTCGGCTTGTTCATCGACCCAGCCGCGCAGATCGCCCAAGTCTTCAGCCGCCTCGGCAACGCCCGCCTTCTCCGCGATCCGGTACCATTTATAGGCTTCGTAAGGCTCGGGGTTTCCGGTAACCGACTTGGCGGCGTCGAAATGGAGGGGGTCGGCCCGCCGGCCCAGCGCCAGCGCCGAGGGGCCGTGCCCCTTCCGCGCCGCGAAATAATAGAGCAACCAGGCATCGGCTCGAGCCCCGGCCTTGTCGTACTGGAGGGCCTGCTGGTAAACCGCCTCAAGGTCCGCCGCGCGACCGGCCTTTTTCAGCCAGGCGCGCGCCGCCGATCCGTCCGGCTGGCTGTCCGAGGCGGGGGGCGGGCTCGCGCTCTCCGTCGAATCCGGCCCGTTGTCCAGGATCAGGGCGGTAAGAATCAGGCCCAACGCCAGCAGCACCAACAGATGGCGCAACCAGGGAACCCCGTCGGTCGCGCGTTTCTCTTCGAATTCAGGGGCCTGGTCGATATGGGGTTCAGCGGTCATCGTTCTCGCGCCCCCATCGGGTTTGTCGATCCGGTCATCGTTGATCGTTTCCAGTCCGGTGGTATGGAGTCGCGACCGTCCCGAGGAACGATCGCAAGAGGTATCTATGGACAGGAAGTATACCCGAGAATTCCATTTGTCTCAGATAAACGGTCGTTCATCGATTCGACGGCACTGTCGCCGGTCCGCCACGCGGGCCCCGACCCGGTGTTCGGGGTGTTTTCGAGGTTGTGGGGAGACTGGATCCCGGCGTTCGCCGGGATGACGGCGTAAAG
>DRPO01000083.1 GCA_011330835.1 Gammaproteobacteria bacterium
ATGGTTGTCGCCACCCTGGTTCCCGGCACGACCGGGGGGTTGCTGATAACCATCCTGACCGCGCTCGGCGGCGCGCTGGCGCTGGTCTGGTTGTCCAACATGATCCGAAAATAGGGAGGCCGGAACCATGGCTGATACGCAAGCAACCCCGGCCGAGAAAGACGAAGGCGGATTTTTCCAGAAGCTGGGCGAGATTCTGAATGCGCCATTGCCGGGAACGCATCCGGCCACCCGCCCCGACATCAGCGATGATGACGACGAAAACTCTCTGCTGGAGCATATCAAGGACATTCTGAACGCCCCGCTGCCGGGAACAACGCCAGTCGAGTCGCCCGAGGAGGAGCCCGCGGAAATCTCCGAAGCCCCCACTGAAGAGGATCTCGACGAGAACTGGTGGGAGCGCGACTGGAAGGCCTTTCAGGCCCATCAGGAGAAGGAGCGCCAGGGGCTGGCTCTGAAGCAGCGGCGAGACCAGGAAGCCTTCGCCCGGTTCCAGGAACAGGAAAAGGCCTATTTCGATGCGTACCAGCAAAAACTGTTCGAGCAGTTCAAGCAACAACAGCAGTACAAGATGGATCTGTGGAAACAGCAGATAGAGCGCAACATTTCCGGCCAGCAACCCCCGCCGCCGCAACCCTGGGGCATGGCGCCGCCGCCTCCCCCGCCGCCACCCGGGATGCCGCCCCCTCCCTGGATGCGTCGCGGACGCTGAGACGCCCATGACCGAGATTCTCGTGCTCTACCACAGCCGCCACGGCAGCGTCGCCAACATGGCGAACCGGGTTGCCCGGGGCGTCGAGGAGGTTTCCGGCGCGACCGCGCGGCTGCGCACTGTTCCACGCGTCTCTCCGGTGACTGAAGCCGTTGCCGACCCCATACCATCGGACGGCCCGCCCTACGCGGAGCCGGAAGACCTGGCCGAATGCGACGGGCTGATTCTCGGCAGCCCGGGGCGGTTCGGCAACATGTCGGCCTCGCTGAAATACTTTCTCGAACAAACCTCCAGCCAGTGGATGGCCGGCGCCCTGCAGGGCAAACCGGCCGGCGTATTCGCCAGCACCTCCAGCCTGCACGGCGGACAGGAGTCCACCCTGCTGTCGATGATGCTGCCCCTGCTGCATCACGGGATGATCATCAGCGGCATTCCCTACAGTGAAGGCGACCTCGCCAAAACCCGCACCGGCGGCACGCCTTACGGCGCGACCCATGTCTCCGGTCTCGACAGCCAGCCGGAACTCAGCGACGAAGAAGCGCGGTTGTGCCGCGCGCTGGGGCGGCGCGTGGCGGATCTGGCGATAAAGCTGGCGGGCTAGTCGACGCCGACCAGAAACGTCGGCGCGCCGAGCGCCAGGTTTGGGCGACTGGCGCTGAACGCTCGCCAAAACGCACGATGACCGCCCCATCCCGATCCGTTCGCAGCAAACGGATTCCCCGGCTCCGATAACGCTCAAGCACCCGCTCATCCGGAAACGCATAGCGGTTCCGGTATCCCAGCGACGCAATCGCCAGTGACGGTCGAACCTCATCCAGAAATTCCGCCGATGAAGACGTATCGCTGCCATGATGCGGCGCCAGCAACACGCTTCCCCGCAATATGTCGCCATATCGCTTGACCAGCGCCCGTTCCGCGCGTCGCTCGATATCGCCGGCAAGCAGCATCTTGCCCCTGCCGTTGTCTATCAGCAGCACGCAACTCCGGTCGTTGTCGGAAGCGGCGGCTCCTTCATCCGGGGACAGGATGCGAAACGACACGCCATCCCATCGCCACTGCTCCCCGGTTCGACACGGTCGCCAGGCCGTATCATCAGGCAATGAGGGCGTGAACGAGGCCAGCACGCGCCTTGCCGGAAATCGCGCAAGCAACGCCCTCGCCGCTCCGGAATGATCCCGGCCGGCGTGGCTGAGCACCAGCGTATCAATCGACCGGATCCCGTTGTGGACCAGGAACGGCGACACCACGGCGTCCGCCGCGTTGAAGCGCTGGCTGAAGCGGTCGCCGGTATCATAGACCAGCACATGACGCCGCGTCTGAACGACGCTTGACAACCCCTGCCCCACATCCAGCACGGCGACCCTGAATTCCCCGTCATCCATCGGCTCCGCCGACGCCAGCACGATCGCCGCCGGCAAAACCAGCCCCAGCCAACGCCCCGGCAAACCGCGAAACGCCGCCATCATGCCCACGGAAACCAGCGCCGCGACCAGCGCCAGGAGCCCCGGGAAACTGAACGTCCCCCACGCCAACGGCCAGGAGGCCAACTGGCTCATGCCCCACAGCCACAGCGACAGCAGATTGCCCACCCCTTGCAGGACGCCGGCCCCCAGTGGCGGGATCGCCAGCAACAGCGCCACTCCCAGCAGCGCCAGCGGCACGGCGATCAGCGCGACCAGAGGGATGGCGATCAGATTGGCCAGCGGCGCGATCAGAGATCCCTGGCCAAACCACCAGAACGTCAGCGGAGCCAAGGCCAGCACCAGCCGCCACTGGATGCCGATGGCGCTTGCCACGCCGCTCTTCGCACCAACAAGGGCCAGCCAGACGATTGTCGCCACGGCGGCGAAGGACAACCAGAAACCCGGCGAGAGCACCGCGAGCGGATCGAAAGCCAGCACCGCCAGCAAGGCCCCGGCGAGCACCGTGAAAGGGCGAGGCGCGCGCCAGGCCAACAGGGAAAGCATCGCTATCGTCAGCATCAGCAACGCCCGCTGCGTTGGCACGGAAAAACCGGCCAGCGCCGCATAACCGATCGCGGGCGGCAACGAGAGGGCCGCAGCCGCTTTCTGGGCCGGCATCCACAGGCACAATCGAGGCGACAGGCTCCAGAGACGACGGGTCATCCAGAAAGCCAGTCCGGCAATCAAGCCAATATGCAATCCCGAAATCGCCACCAGATGATTGACGCCGGTGCGCGTCAATGTTTGCCAGTCGGCGTGACTCAACCCCGAGCGAATCCCCAGAATCAGCGCCTTGAGCAGGCCGCTGGCCGACGACCCCGGCAGCAAACGATCCAGCCTTTCGCCCAAATCCTGCCGGAAGCGGTCGATCGACCAACCGCCGGACGCCAGCAATCGGGCTTCATCGCCCTTGCGAACATAGCCCGTGGCCCCAATACGCTGGCTGAACAGCCAACGCTCATAGTCAAACCCGCCAGGATTGGCGAAACCATGGGGTCGCTTGAGCCTGACCGTGAAGCGCCACCGTTCCCCGGAGCGGGGCAAACGCGGATTGTGATACCAGCTGAGCCGTATACGCTCGGGCAGTTCGGCGCGCGCTCCGGGAGCGGTGATCGGTCGCGCGAGAAAGCGCGCCTTGTCGGGGTACTGCTCGGGCACGCCCACTATCCGCGCCTCCAGGACGACATCGCGCCCCTCAAGGACCGCGGGCAACGCCGGCGACAAGGCGGCCCGCGCCCAAAACATCGCCCAGCAAGCCCCCAGCGCCGCCGAACCGACAAACCGCCACGCGGGCCGGCGCCAAACCAGCCACAACAGAAGCGGTAGCAAGCCAGCGACCCAGACTCCAGGCAGCGAGGGCAGCGCCAGTATCACCGAAGCCCCGCCCAGCGCCCCCAGGGCGACGCTTTTCATGGCTCACCGCTCCATCGGGCATCCAGGTCCGGCTGTGAGGCCTGAACCCGGCATAGACCTCTTGCGACCAGGAATACCTCGTTCATGCCACGCATCCTGAATGAGAGATTCCTGGTCGCAAGAGGCATAAACGCCCGGATTTCAGCGCCACGAAAAAATACCACTACCCTGAGGGTATTGGGTTGAGCTAATCTTCAACCCCGAAGACTCGGCTGGATGCGGAACAGATGCGTCGGCTATCGGCTTGCCGGGCGTCCCCGGAGCCCGCGCGGACTTTTGCGATCCAGACGGATGTTTCAGGTTCAATCCGGTTCGATTGCCCGAACGACAGGGAGTATTCAGCACTGCGGTATGCCCAGAAAGTTTTTCAAAAAGATCCTGCCCTCGGAGCATGCCGTCAGGAACGACAAGAACCTGCGGTTTCTCGGCAAGTTGCTGCACGATCCCAACCTCTGGCACCTGAATCGCAAATCCCTGTCGGGGGCGTTCGCCGTCGGCCTGTTCATGGCGTTCGTGCCCTTTCCGTTCGGGCAAACGCCCGCCGCCGCGCTGCTGGCGATCTTCTTCCGCGTCAACCTGCCGCTATCGGCCCTGCTGGTCTGGCTGACCAACCCCCTGACGATGCCGCCCATCTACCTGATGGCGATCAAGCTGGGAAGCTGGGTCCTGGGCATTCACCCCGAGTTGACGCAATTTGAGATGAGCTGGAGCTGGGTGTCAGCCAATCTGATCACATTCTGGAAGCCGTTCGTGGTGGGCTCCCTGATATTTTCCGTGGTGGG
>DRPO01000084.1 GCA_011330835.1 Gammaproteobacteria bacterium
GCCAGCGCGAGTTTTTTGTTCTGGTCGAATTCGTCGAGCATCATGCGCAGGTAGCGGACGCCGCCGGCGATGTTCTGTTCCGGGTCGAAGGGGTCGTCCACGCCGAGCATGGCGGCGGTTTCGGGCATGAGTTGCATGAGTCCCTTGGCGCCGACGCGGGAGACTGCGCGGGGGTTGTAGCAGGATTCGGTGGCGATGACGGCCTGGATGAGCTTTTCGTCGATGCGGTGTTCGCGGGCGAGTTTTCGGATGATTTTTTCATAGCGCCGGACGCGCGCGCTGTCGGGTTTGCAGCGGCCCGTGACGGCGGGGGGGCGGCCATAGTATTTGATTTGCACAAGGGTTTGTCCGGGCGTTTTGCGGTCGGTGAACAGGGGGATGCCGTCAGCGGTGGCGTAGTGGTAAACGCGATCGCCGGCGTTGGCGACGTACAACGGCAGTAGCAGTGCGAGCGTCAACAGGTAGCGCATGGTCCGGTTTTCCTCGCGGCGCGATAGGGAAAATGCGTAAAATACCGACAAATGTCTGCGATTAACAGTATCTTGGAGCGACTTTCCGACGGGCAGGCGCATTCCTTGCGGGAATTGGAGGCGTTGCCGGGGATGGAGGCGACGGTGTTGGCGGCGAGTCTGGATACTCTGGCGGCTTGGTCGGTTGAGATCGAGCGGGTGGGGGATCGGGTTCGATGGCGCTCGCCCCGGCCGTTGTTGTCCGAGGCGGCGATCCGGTCGCATTTTGGCGCGGGATGCCCGGAGGTCGATCTGCGGCTGAGCGTGGATTCGACCAATCAGCGGTTGCGGGAGCGGTTCGCTCACGGACGGGTTTGTCTGGCCGAGCATCAGTCCGCGGGGCGGGGGCGTCGGGGGCGCGTCTGGGCTTCGCCGGCGTTCGCGAATCTTTATCTGTCGGTGGGTTGGCGTTTTTCGGGCGGATTGGAGGGGCTGTCCGGTTTGAGCCTGGCGGTCGGGCTGGCGGCGGCGGAGGCCTTGCAGTCGTTCTGCGAGCCTCCGATTGGCGTGAAATGGCCGAATGATCTCTATGTGGAAGGGCGCAAGCTGGGCGGCGTGCTGGTGGAGACGGTGGCCCGGGGCGATGATCTGAACGTGGTCGCCGGACTGGGCGTGAATGTGTTGATGGAACAGGCTTCGCCGGAGGTCGATCAGCCCTGGACGACGCTGGCGCGGCATGGCGGGGAGCGGGATCGCAACCGGATCGCGGCGGCGCTGTTGCGGGCGTTGACGAGCCTGTTCCGCGCCGCGCCGGCGGGGATCGCGACATTGCTGGAGACGGCCTGGCCGACTCGGGATCTGAGCCTGGGACGGGCGGTGACGGTGTTTACGGAAGAGGGGCGGTCCGAAGGGATCGGCTCGGGGATCGATGAGCAGGGCAGGCTCTTGGTGGCCACGGCGGGAGGGACGCGGCGTTTTCAGGTGGGCGACGTGAGCCTGCGGTTGGCATGAAACGCGTTTTTCTCGATCTGGGCAATACCCGTTTCAAATGGGCGGATGATCGGCTGAACCTCCTTGGCGCGCGCGCTTATCCGGCGGAGCGCCCCGCCGGGGCGATCGCCGAAACGCTGGCTCCGGTTTCGGTCGAGGCTCGCCTGGTCATCGCGAGCGTTCGCAACGAAGGTTTCAACCGCGCGCTGGCGGATGAGTTGGCGAAGCGGGGCCTGGAGAGCGAGTTCCTGCGCACGGCGACATTGCCCGGATTTCGCCCGGCCTATCGGCGCGTCGAGGAGTTTGGCGTCGACCGGGCGCTCAACCTGATCGGCGCGGCGCGGGACTATCCAGCGCCGTTGCTGGTGGCGTCGGCGGGCACGGCGGTGACTTTCGACTTGCTGGACAGCGCCGGCGCGCA
>DRPO01000085.1 GCA_011330835.1 Gammaproteobacteria bacterium
CTTCGCTCTGACCGCCATTGAGGGAGAGGTCGCTGTGCAGCCGGACAAAGGTCGGCCGGATAGCGTCGTCGACCTCGATGCGAGGCGTCTGGCCCGCGTCGAACGAGCGCCGGATCAGCGTATCGCATCGGACTATGAATTCCTGGACATGCGCCTCGTCGGCTGGGGCGTCGGGGAGCGCGGAGCCCCCCAAGTCGCTGATATACCAGTTCTGATTGGCGCGATCCGAGAGGCTGGCCCAGAAATCATCCAGCGCTTCGGGTTTGTCGATAAGTTGCAGGGGGCTATTGAGCAGCCTTTGAAATTGGTCCTGTTGTTTCATGATTCCATCTCCCGGCCCAGCCAGGCGGCTCCACGGACTCCGCTGGCGTCTCCATGGCGCGGCGGCAGCAGCCGGGTGCCGACATCGTCGGAAAAGACCCACTGTCGCCACAAGCGCGGTACGTTAGTATACCTCTCGCGCCCAAGAATACCCCGTTCAGGCCACGCATCTTTTCGTCGATAGCTGCGTTGTAAAAACTTGACGTAGCGCCACTATGCCTGCGTTTTTACGCCTTGCTCTCGACAAAAACCTACGCGCCCTGAACGGGGTATTCTTGGGCGCGAGAGGTATATATAGCCTCTGAATATTCGATATTCCACCTCCCAATACAATCACTTCCGGATCAAAGATGTTGATTATGTGACTCAATCCGCGCGCCAGACAGGTTTCATAGCGCTCGAGCGTTTCGGTTGCCGCCGGATCACCCCGGGCCTCCGCCTCGGCGATGGCCCTGGCCGTCAATCCCTTCGCTCCGGTTTGCTCTTCGTGATCGCGGGCCAGTCCGGGGCCGCTCAGCCAGGTTTCCAGGCGCCCCCGCTGGCCGCACCAGCAGGCCGGCCCGGGTAGTTCATCCGGTCGAGGCCATGGCAACGGATTGTGCCCCCATTCGCCGGCCACGCCGTTGCATCCGTCCAGCACCTTGCTCTCCACGACCAGTCCGGCGCCCGTCCCGGCGCCGACAATCACGCCGAACACCGAACCCGCGCCGGTCGCCGCGCCATCGGTCGCTTCCGACAGCGCAAAACAGTTGGCGTCGTTGGTGATGGAAACCCGGCGGTCCAGCAGCGATTCGATATCTTCGCGCAACGGCTGGCCATTCAGGCAAACGGAATTGGCGTTGCGCATCTTGCCGTCAAAGGGCGACAGCGAACCGGGCAGGCCGATTCCCACGGTCGCCGCGCGGCCCAGCGACGTTTCCGCCTCGCGCACCAGCTGGGCGATGGTTTCGAGCGTGCGCCGATACTGGTTTTGCGGCGTTGGAACCCGCCGTTGCAGCAAAATGGAGCCATCGTCGGCGAGCGCGATGATCTCGATCTTGGTGCCTCCGAGGTCAATGCCGATCATGGGTTGGGTGGTCATGGGTAATAACGATGGGTGTTAGTCGTGGAAAGCGGGAATCGCGTATAGCGCCGCGCCGGCGAGAAAAAACAACAGAAACGCCACGGACCCCCAGTGCCGAAGCCGAAAAAAGACAGCCTGCTGGATGGCCCGCGCCAACCAGAATAGCGCCATGAAAGTCACCAGGGCGCGACCGAGCCGGGTATGCACCAACTCATTCGGATAGGCGATCGAGACGTAACCAAAGAACGCGAACATCAGCGTCAGGCTCAGGTTCACGACCGGCATGATCGCGCGATTCAGAAATGACAAAGAGCGGAGGTCTTGCTTCCAGTTGAATATACGCCAAAACATCAGGTGGAAAATAACCAGCGCGAAATTGTACAGACCACCGATTTTGAGGAGGGTTTCCATGCGGGAGATTATGGCATGTTCGGGGCGTACGGCGGCGTCCTTGCCAGCAGAAGCGTTGGAAATTTCGCTTGAGGTTGTCGTTTATCGGTAAGCGAGTGTGTGGCGGGTTTCGCGCCCCGATGCGTCGTACTTCTTCTCGGGTTTATGGCGCGGGGCGCGAGTGACTTTTCTTTGCTCGCCCAAAG
>DRPO01000086.1 GCA_011330835.1 Gammaproteobacteria bacterium
ACCATCTCGACCGGCTGCGGATTCCGATCCAGATCCACCAGGGCAGGAACGACATGCGGGTCACCGAGGCCGAAACCGCCCGTCTGGTGAAGAAAATCCGCCAGCGGGGAATCGAGGTGGAGTATTACGTCTACGACGACGAGGGGCATGGTTTTCTGCGCTTCAGCGATCAGAAACGGGCCTACGAGCGGGTGTTGGCGTTTTTGCAACGCCATTCGAACAGGTAGCCTGCAACCGAAACCGCTCGCTTTCCGAAATGTGCGCCGCATCTGAATTTGCATAGATTCGCTGTGGTAATTTCAGGGCAGTCGAACCATCAACCGGAGACCACAGAATGAGCAAGCAGGACGAATTTACCCAACTGATCCGCGAACTGCGGGAGAACGTGCCCGACATCAGCGGCGTGTTGATCGCCACCGTGGATGGCCTGTCCATCGGCACCGATTTTTCCGAGGACGAAGCGGCCCGCGTCGCGGCCATGGCGGCCTCATCGGTCGGCCTGGCGGACCGGATCACCCGCACCTCGGATATCGGCAAGATGAAGGACATGATGATCGAGGGCCGCGAGGGCATGCTGATCCTCTACATGGCCGGAACCGGCGGCATCCTGGCGATTCGCGCGCCGGAACGCTCCAACCTCGGCCTGATCCGACTGGAAGGCCCCAAGGCCGCCCGCCGCGCCGCGGAAATCATGGAAGCCTGACCACAAGGAGAAGACCCATGGGAGAGAAAAGACTTTACGACCGGGACGGTCACAAATTCGTACTGCTGGAAGGGTTTGGCGGGGGCGAAATGGTGCCCACCAACCAGGTGCTGATCCACGATGGCGACGAGGCGATATTGCTCGACCCGGGCGGGCACAAGGTGCACTACGAACTGATCAACGCCATTTCCTCGCTGATCCCGATCAACCAGCTCAAATACCTGTTCTACTCGCACCAGGACCCCGATATCGTCGCGGCGGTCAACGCCTGGCTGATGCTGACCGACGCCGACGCCTACATCTCCAAGCTGTGGCTGCGATTCGTGCCGCATTTCGGCGTCGATGAGCTGATGATCAACCGGCTCAAGGGCATTCCCGACGAAGGCCAGCGCTTCAAGCTGGGCCATTCGGAACTGATTTTCGTGCCCGCGCATTTTCTGCATTCCAGCGGAAACTTCCAGGTCTACGATCCCAAATCGAAAATCCTCTTCTCCGGCGACTTGGGCGCCTCCATCGGCCCGGACTATGTCGAAGTGGCGGATTTCGACGCGCATATCCCGTACATGGAAGGCTTTCACCGGCGCTACATGCCATCCGGCCACGCCAATCGCCAGTGGGCCGAAATGGTATCCAGCCTCGATATCGAAATGATCGTGCCGCAGCATGGCGCAATCTTTCCCAACGCGGAGATGTCGCGGCGCTTCATCCAGTGGGTCGCGGAACTGCCCGGCGCGGCGGAATCGATGAAAGCCACCTACGCCATCCCGGCCTGAACAAGTCATTCCACCCCCAAGAACCTGAACGCCCCCCTTACGGGGGGATGCGCTCCACGACCGAAACCGAATCAATCTCCAAGACAGACCCCAACTCGCTTGGCGGCGGTGATCCAGGGGTGATCCGTCGGTACGGTTTTCTTGTTCCCCGCCACCTGCTCCAGCGGTACCGGTTCGGCCTCATCGCCGCGCGCGGCGACCATGACGCCGCTAACCCCGTCATTGATCAACGCCGCGCCGGCGTCCCGCCGGCACAACCAGCAATGTCGGCCGCGGCCCAACGAGCCGTCAGGCGCTTCTCCTCCCCCTTCGCCCCTCCGCCTCGCCCCGGGTTAAACTATGCGCCCAGCCTGCCTGCTGACCGAGGAAACCCATGCCCCCACCCGAGACCCTGACCATCACCCAACCGGACGACTGGCATCTGCATTTGCGCGACGGCGAGATGCTCCGGCGCGTCCTGCCCTGGACCTGCCGCCAGTTTGGCCGGGCCATCGTAATGCCAAACCTGGCGAACCCGGTCGTCGCCAGCGCCGATGCCGTCCGATATCGAAACGAGATACTCGATGCGATTCCGCGAGGCGTGGACTTTCAGCCGCTGATGACGCTGTATCTGACCGAAAATACGGATCCGGATGATGTCCGAACCGCCTTCGAGGAGCACATCGCCGTCGCGGTCAAGCTCTATCCCGCGGGCGCCACAACCCTGTCCGACGCCGGCGTCCGCGATCTCGGCAAGATCTATCCCGTGCTGGAGGTTCTGGCCGAAACCGGCATGCCGTTGCTGGTGCATGGCGAAGTGGTCGATCCCGACGTGGACATCTTCGACCGCGAAGCGGTATTCATCGACCGGAAACTGATCCCCATCCGCGAGCGTTTTCCCGAACTCCGCATCGTTCTGGAGCACGTCACGACTCGTGACGGGATCGCCTGGGTGCGCGACTGCGAACGCCATACCGCCGCCACGATCACGCCGCACCATCTGGTCATCAACCGCAACGCGATGTTCAAGGGCGGACTGCGCCCCCACTACTACTGCCTGCCCGTCGCCAAGCGAGAAGCGCACCGACTCGCGCTCAGGGAGGCGGCCACCAGCGGCGATCCGCGTTTTTTCCTGGGCACCGACTCCGCGCCTCACCCCGATTCCGCCAAGGAAAGCGCCTGTGGTTGCGCCGGCATTTTCAATGCGCCCAACGCCATGGCCGTCGTTGCCCAGGTGTTCGAAGAGGAGAAGGCGCTGGATCGGCTGGAAAAATTTACATCGCTCAATGGTCCGGCTTTCTATCGGCTTCCCGTCAACGCCGCGCGCTTGACCTTGCAACGCCATGAAACGCCCGCGCCTCCGCCTGGCAAGATAGACACCGCCAAAGGCTCGTTGACCGTTTTCGATCCGGGGGCGCCGTTGTATTGGTCGATCGAGGGGGGATTTCCCGGCAGGTAAACGCCCATAAAAAAGCGGGGCATAAAGCCCCGCTTTTTTTACAGCATGAAATGCTCTTATTGCAGTTTGAAGTTCGATTGAACGACAGTGGACTGCTGAACACTGGTGGCGTGTCCAGCGTTCTGGCTGACCATCGCGATGCCGGAGGCGCCGGAGAATGAGCCCGTGACGGTGTTGCTGGTGTTGTAGGTGCTGGCGTCGGCATTGATGACCGGCGACAGCGCGCCTTCAGAGAAACCGCCCGTCACGGAGACCTTGTTGCCGCTGACCGTTGAATCCAGGTCGGTCGTGGCAATGGCCTGGTCGGCGCGATTGGCGTACAGGATATTGGCGTCGCCCTCGACTCCAACAAGGTTGTCCGAGTTGATGTCGTTCAAGCCCTGCTGAATGCGCGAGTTGAAAGAGCTCGAAATTTCCTTGTTATAAGAGTTCTTGTCCGCCAGCGATACCGGAGACAACGCAGACTCTGTGAAGATACCCGATTTTGAACCGGAAGCATTGACGCTTCCATTCAGCGTATTGTCGGCGGCGGCGGAGAAGCTCGCACCCATGGCAACGGCAATGGCGGTCGTAAGCAGTACTTTTTTCATTTTTCTTTTCCTCTGTATTTATTCTTGTTGTTTTTTCAGGAGAATCGGTGCTTAGATGCTGCCGTTGGACTGAACAACGATCGCCTGCGTCACCGAGCTGGCGCTGCCGATGTTTTGCTGGGCCGAAGCGACGCCGCCATAGTTGTTGAACGCGCTGTTCAGGCTGTTGGCGTCAGTGCGGGTGAACTTGTTGACGTTTAGGACCGGCGACAACGCGCCCTCGCTGAAACCGCCGTCGATGCTGACCTTGTTGTCAGAGATCGTGTCGTTCATGTCGCTGCTGGCGACGGCCTGGTTCAGATCATTGGCGCTGGCGATAATGGCGTCTTCGCCAACAGCCGAGCTATTGTGCGCGTTCACGTCATTGAAACCGTTATCGATCACGGCATTGAATGAATCGTGAGTCACGGCGTTGTTGGAATTCTCCTGGTCGCTGGTAATACCCGAAAGCGCGCCTTCGGTAAACACGCCGCTTTTTTGATCCGAGCCATTGATATCGCCATTGAGCGCATCGTCCTGGGCCATCAGAGGCGCTGTAGCGCCCATGGCCAGCATCACGGTCAGTGAGATCAGTGTTTTTTTCATGATTGTTTCTCCAATCTTATTATTGTTGTTGTAGCGTCGTTGTTATTCTTGTTTGTTGCTCAGACGCCGCATTTGGGTTGAGCCCTTGTTTCCGTCTTCCCGGAAAACCGGCCCGCTTTTCACGGATAACCTCCGAACGCCTGCCCTGTTGCAGGGCGCATGCCAGACTCGTTAACCCGATGATTTATATAGATAACCAACAATCACGACGGATAAAAGGAAGTCCTCGTCCGATAAACGGCGAGAAAGCTCCTGTAAAGCCGGATTTACACGTTTGAAAATATTTTCGTATTGGCGCGCCGAATGGGTCTGTAAAGGCTGATTGACACCCTGCCCTGCCGGCGGTGCCAGCAGCGTGACCGCGAACGGGAACCCGCCCAGCGCATCCGTCGGATCATGGGACGGCGTACGCACAGGTCTGTCGGAGCTCCCGGCAGGGGTCGTCGATATAACCGACAAAAGGCCCGTTTTCAGGCGCGAAAGGCCACGCCGCGAACGAGCGTGCGCAAGTGTTCAGTCGACCCATACGCGGGCGTTTCTGAACATTCTCAACCACGGCCCCGCCTCGCCCCAGGCGGCGGGCCGCCAGGAAAACTGGACGCCGCGGAACAGCCTTTCGGGATGCGGCATCATGATGGTGAAGCGCCCATCTTCGGTGGTGACCGCCGTGATCCCGCCCGGCGAGCCGTTGGGATTCTCGGGATAGTGTTCGGTGGGATGGCCGTGGTGGTCGAGGTAGCGCATCGATACCAGCCCCGCCTTTTCGACGGCTTCGGCGGTATTGTCGCGGAACACGGCCCGGCCCTCGCCGTGCGCCACCGCGATGGGAATATGCGAGCCTTGCATGTCCTGGAACAGGATCGACGGCGACGGCGTGATTTCCACCAGGCTGAAGCGCGCCTCGAACTGTTCGGAGAGGTTGCGCTCGAACGCCGGCCAGTGGCTGGCGCCGGGGATCAGTTGCTTCAACTGCGAGAGCATCTGGCAGCCGTTGCAGACGCCCAGCGCGAACACGTCCTCGCGATGGAAGAACGTTTCGAAAGCTTCGCGCGCGCGGGGGTTGTGGAGGATCGACCTGGCCCAGCCGCCGCCCGCGCCGAGCACATCGCCATAGGAAAAGCCGCCGCAGGCGACCAGGCCCCGGAAGTCTTCGAGCGTCTCCTCGCCGCTCAGGATGTCGGTCATGTGGACATCCACCGCCGTGAAACCGGCCTGATCGAACGCGGCCGCCATCTCGACATGCCCGTTGACGCCCTGCTCGCGGAGGATCGCGACGCGTGGCCGCCCCCGCTTGACCACGACCGGCGCGGCCACATCCTCGGAGGGGTCGAAGCCGAGATGCGGACGCAGACCGGGATCGTCCGCCGTCACCAGTTCGAATTCCTGGTCGGCGCATTCCGGGTTGTCGCGCAAGCGCTGGATCTGGTAGCTGGTTCGCGCCCACAGCGCCTGCAAGACGGCGCGATCGCGGGAATAGATGAGCTGCCGGCCCCGCCGGATGGAGATTCGGTCTTCGTCGATCAGCCGTCCACAGACGTGAAAGCAGTCGCCCAGCCCCGCCTCCTCGAAAACGGTTTTCACCGCGCCGAGATCCTCATGGCGAATCTGCATGACCGCGCCCAGTTCCTCGCTGAACAGCGCCGCGACCAGACTGTCCTTCGCCAGGCTGTTGAGATCGATTTCGATGCCGACATGGCCGGCGAACGCCATTTCCGCCAACGCCGCGAAAGCACCGCCGTCGGAGCGATCATGGTAGGCCAGCAGCTTGCCGTCGGCGTTCAGCGACTGGATGACCCCG
>DRPO01000087.1 GCA_011330835.1 Gammaproteobacteria bacterium
CGCGAGATCGACCTGGTGGGAAGCCGCCAGATCGAAATCCAGCGTGATGTGCGCCGGCTGGCCGGGACGAACGACCAGGCCGTCGCGGTCGTTGATCTTGAGCTGCATCGTCAGGTCGCCGGTCACCGGGTTGCCATCGGCGTCCACCACCGTGGTTTCGGCGGCGCCGCCGTCTTCGGCCTCGACCGTGATCTGGGCGTTGCTGTAATCCAGCGCCAGGCTCACCTCGTCATACTTGCCCGCCGGGACGGTGGCGGTGGTGATGAACTCGGTGGTCTCGACGTACTGGGCGAAGTCGATCTCCGTCGCGTTCGGCAGGGTCTCGACGACCGCGCCGTTGCTGCGTTTGAACTGCAGCGATTTTACGCCGACCCGGTAGCTGATGAAGTCGCCCGGCGCGTCGGTCAGCCCGACCACCAGTTCTCCGTTGTCCTCATTGCCGGAGGTAACGCCGGCGTTGTCGCCGCAACCGGCGAGCTGGAAGACGCCAAGCAGCAGGATCAAAAGAAAGGCCAGTCGGCTGGCCAGGTATCGTGGTATTGCGGATGTCATGGTTATTCCCCTGTTTGTTGATTGCTACACCTTTCACAACGGGGGCGGGAATGATTGGTTGACAAACGGGGGGCGAGCCTTCCGCACCCTGTCCGGTCGGGATGCTGGCGCTCCGGTGCGGTCGATGGCGAATCGATTCGTCCCGCGACCTTGGCAATCCCCCCGTCAATGGCGTATAAAGGCTGATTTTCCTTTCGGGTTACCCCTATGGCGGAGAAGAAAGTCGGCGTGGTGATGGGCAGCGAGAGCGACTGGCCGGTCATGGAGCACGCCACGCGGATTCTGGACCGGTTTGGCGTGGAGCACGAGTACTTGGTGGTTTCGGCGCATCGCACGCCGGATCAGATGTTCGACTATGCGGAAAACGCGGCGGATCGCGGCTTGCAGTGCATTATCGCGGGCGCGGGCGGCGCGGCGCATCTGCCGGGCATGCTGGCGGCCAAGACGACGCTGCCGGTGCTGGGGGTTCCGGTTCCGAGCCGGTATCTCAAGGGGCGGGATTCGCTGCTGTCGATCGTGCAGATGCCCAAGGGGGTGCCGACCGCGACTTTCGCCATCGGCGAGGCGGGAGCCGCCAACGCGGCGCTGTTCGCGGTCTCGATGCTGGCGCTGCATGATGACGAACTGCTGGAGCAGTTGCGGGATTTTCGGCGCGAGCAGCGGGACGCCGCCCTGTCCATGACCCTGCCGCCCGACAAGCCGTGATTCTTCCCGGCGCAACGCTTGGCATGCTGGGCGGCGGGCAGCTGGGGCGTTTCTTTACCATCGCCGCGAGGCAAATGGGCTACCGGGTCGCGGTGCTGGACGCGGATCCCGACAGTCCGGCGGGCGCCCTGGCCGACCGGCATCTGCGCGCCGGTTACGATGACGAGCAGGCGCTGGAGCGGCTGGCGTCGGAATGCAGCGTCGTGACCACCGAATTCGAGAATGTTCCCGCCAGTACGCTGGCTTTTCTTGCCGAGCGCGTCGCCGTCCATCCTTCGGCCAGCGCGGTTGCCGTAACTCAGAACCGACTGCGTGAAAAACAGTTCGTCAACCAGGTGGGCGCGGCGACCGCGAGGTTCGCGGCGGTTCGGGGGACGGATGATTTCGAGGCCGCCGGCGAGGCGGTGGATTTCCCCGCGATTCTGAAAACCGCCGAGCTGGGTTACGACGGCAAGGGGCAGGCGGTGGTGGACTCCGCCGCCGACCTGCCGAGCGCCTTCGCGGATCTGGGCGGCGTCGAATGCGTGCTGGAAGAGCGGGTTGCATTGCGTCGCGAACTGTCGGTAGTCGTTGCGCGGGACGCCAGGGGGCAGCGCAGTTCGTTCCCGGTGGCGGAAAACGAGCACCGAAACGGTATCTTGCATCGCTCCGTGGCGCCAGCGGGCTGCCCGCCGGTGGTTGCGGAAGAGGCGCGTTTCACCGCCGGGCGCATCGCCGATGCGCTGGACTATGTTGGCGTGATGGCGGTGGAGTTTTTCGAGACCGAAGACAGCCGCTTGCTCGTCAACGAGATCGCGCCGCGCACCCACAACAGCGGCCACTATTCGCTGGACGCCTGCGTCACCTCCCAGTTCGAACAGCAACTGCGGATGATCTGCGGGCTGGCGCATGGCGACACGCGGCTGCTCTCGCCGGTGGTCATGCTCAACCTGCTGGGCGATCTGTGGCGGGGCGGCGATCCCGACTTTGGCCGGCTGCTGTCGGAACCGGCCCTGAAGCTGCATCTCTACGGCAAGCGCGAGGCGCGACCGGGGCGCAAGATGGGCCATTTCAATCTATTGGGCGATGACGCCGAAGCGCTGGCGGAACAGGCCGAAGCGCTGTTCGAGGCGTTGTAGCGAATGCGGGCGAGCGACGATTACCTCGCGAGTCTGCGGGAGGATATCCGTTTTCAGGCCGAGCTTGATGGCGTCCCGCTGTCGTTCGTGACGACCTGGGGGCTGTTTTCGCCGCGCGATATCGACGAGGGCACGCGGTTGTTGATCCCCCGGCTTGTCGTTGAGCCGGACAGTCGTTGCCTCGATCTGGGCTGTGGTTATGGCCCGATCGGGCTGGCGATGGCCAAAAAGGCGCCGCTGGGCCAGGTGCTGATGGTGGACAAGGATTTCGTGGCGATAGACTATGCGCGCAAGAATATCGAACTGAACCAGGCCGATAACGCCGAGGCGATGCTCAGCAACGGCTTCGACCAGATTCCGCCGGAGCGGCGCTTCGACGTGATCGTCTCCAATATTCCCGCCAAGGTTGGCAAGGAGCTGTTGACGCTGTGGCTGCATGACGCCTGGCGACGGCTGGCGGGCGGCGGGCGGTTTTACGTGGTGACGATCAACGGCTTGCGGCAGTTCATGAAACGCAACCTGAACGAGGTTTTCGGCAATTACAAAAAGCTCAAGCAGGGCGCGCATTACACGGTTGCGGTCGCCTCGAAGCCGAATGACTGAATCAGGCGAGAAAGAAGCGCCCCGCCGCCGCGGTCAGAATGGTGATGAGGCCGATGATAGTATTGGTTCCCACCAGCTTTCGGATCTGCGCCAGCTTTTTGCCGCCTTCCGGCCAGTTGCTGGCGGCGACGGCCTGTTTGAGGCGGCGATAAGGCGCGAAGAAAACATGCATGAAGATCAGCATCATCACAATGCCCAACCCCATCATGATGTGAACGAACAGCGGGGTGTGCGCAAATCCACCATAAGCGCCGAAAATGTAGCCATAGCCGGTCGCCAGAATGACGATGATCGACGCCCAGACCCACGGAAAGAAACGCTTGAATGTCGCGACCCAGAGCGTCAGGCGCGCCGGCGGCTCCAGCGTTTCAGCGGCGGCGGGCCGCAGCGCCATGTAGGCGAAGAACATGCCGCCCACCCAGATGACAACGGCGAGCAGATGAAGCGGGATCAGGTATTGCATTGGGCGACTCCGGAGTCGGGACTGTTCGGAAAGCCCGGAGCGTATGACAATCGCGAGGGTTCTGCAATTTCCATTACTTCGCCAGGCGCTCTGGCGAGGGAAGGCGGCCCCGGGGAGGGCGCTCGATGATCAGTTTTCTCAAGGCCATCGTCATTCTGTTGTTCTGCATCGGCGCTTCGGCGATGGCGATTCGGTTTATCGATCGCCAGCGCAACATGATGCCGCATGTGGTCATCTGGAGCATCCTGTCGGTCGTGATTTTCCTGACCCAGAGTTATCCGCTGGTGATGGCGATTCTGATTCTGGTCAAGGCGCTGTATCTGAAGAATGATGTGGACAAGAACATTTCGATGTTCCTGTCGCTGATGGTGGTCATGCCCTTCAGTTTTCTGTTCAAGCTCGTTCCCGGCATCAACCTGATCGACGTGGCGATCATTCAGATGCTGACAATCGTGTTTTTCCTTCCACTGGTTTACCGGATTCTTCGCGACGAATCGTTTCACCTGCATCACCCGGACATACTGGCGATGGCGCTGATGTCGCTGTTGTTGTTCAACGCGTTCCGCGTCACCACGGAATATGAGTTCACCTGGTTTCAGACCGTTCGGGACTTTATCGACACGCTGCTGGTGGTGGTCATTCCCTATTTCGTGATCAGTCGGGGACTGCGGCGATTCGCTTCGCTGGACAATGCGCTGGCCGGACTCTTGTTCGGCGGGTTGACCATGGCTTTCTTCTCGGTCTTCGAGGAAGCGTTGCAGTGGCGCCCCTATGTCGAAATTGGAAGCATCGTCGGCACCATGCCCGACCTCGAATCCATGTATGAATATCGCGGCGGATTTCTGCGGGTGACGGCCACGCTCACCGGGCCGATCACCTTCGGCTTCTACCTCACCATCGTGCTGGCCGCGCTGATGTATTTCTTACGCAAGAACCGGATCAGTCCGCTGATCCAGGCGATGGCGGTTGGTTTTTTTCTGATGATCATGCTGTTCACTGGCTCCCGCTCCGCGCTGCTGGGGGGGCTGCTGTATACCGCCCTGTATGTTCTGTTCTCGCTGAGGCGTCGGTTTCGGCGGGTGCTGCTGGTTCCCGTCATTCTTGCCGCCGTGGTTGGGGGCGTCATTTCGGAAGCCCATTCGCCCGGCCCAAAACAGACCGCCAATCTGGAGCAGGTTGATCAATACGGCACTTTTGACTATCGAAAGAAACTGTTCTTCACCGCGATCCGCGTTATCCCGGACCATCTCTGGTTTGGCACCCGCATGTATCGAGGCGACTACCGCATGA
>DRPO01000088.1 GCA_011330835.1 Gammaproteobacteria bacterium
ATCTTTTCGCCGATAGCTGCGTTGTAAAAACTTGACGTGGCGCCACTATGTCTGCGTTTTTACGCCTTGCTCTCGACGAAGACCTACGCGCCCTGAATGGAGTATTCTCAATCGCAAGAGGTATAATCATCCCTCGCGTTCAATAGTTTTCGAGATCTGAAGCATGCCGGGTTCCAATCCGGCGTCTTTCAGAAAAAACAAAAGGTCTGATTCAACAGAGGTGACATCATGTATTTTCTTCGCTGGATAACAGGACATCCCGTTCTGTCCCTGATTCTGTTAACGGTCATATACACCCTGATCAACTGGAGCAGTATCGGGGAATGGCAAGGCGCCGCTCCGGCGGCTCAGGAGCAAGCCGCCGCCGTATCGACCGAGGCGACGGGCGAACAGCCCGCCAATACCGAGGATTCCGAAGCCGCTCCAGCGGAATCCACTGAAAACGTCGCGACTCAGGAATCAACAGCTTCGACCGTCGAAAGCGCCGCGCCCGAGTCCGCCGATGCAGCCCCTGCGCAACCAGCGGCGGCGCCGGTAGCGGAGGAAGCGGCGTCCGCCGCGACCGCCGAAGGCGCATCCGAGGCGCGGGCGCCTGCTGCCGAGGCAACCGCCGAAGCTGCCGCCCAGGCGGAAGCGCCCGCTGCCGAGGCGACTGGTGAAGCTGCCGCCCAGGCGGAAGCTCCCGCCTCTGGCGAAGAGAAGGGGGAAGCGTCCGCCGAGGCCCCGGCGAAAGTCGCTGAAGCTGAAAAGCCCGGACTGTTCAGTCGTCTTTTCAAGCGTTCCGGCGAAACGGAAGAAGCGGCTGAGACTACGGCAACTGAATCGGAAGCCGCCGCGGATAAGGCCGAGGGCGGCGTTGTGGAGAAAGCGACCGAAGTGACCAAGGACGCTGGCGAAGCGGTCGCCAATGTGGCTGAAAAGACCACCGAGGCCGCCAAGGGCGCGGTCGCCAAGGTGGCGGGCGCGGCGGCGTCGGCAACCACGGCTGCGGTAACCACCGCGAAATCCCTGGTTCCCGACAAGGCTGAGGAAGCCTCCGAGGCGCCAGCGGAGTCCGCGAAAGCCGCCCGTGAAGCGGCGCCCGGGTCCGCGCGGCAGGCCGCGGCGGAAGAAAAGCCGGTCGAGAAGAAATCCTTTTTTGGTTTTTTCAAGAAGAAAACCGAAGCCGCCAAGGAAGCCTCTGAGCAAAAGGCTGAGCAAAAGGCTGAGCAAAAGGCTGAGCAAAAGGCTGAGCAAAAGGCTGAAAAGGCCACCGGCGCCGATAGTGGCGAAGCGTCCGCGCAGGCGAATGCCGCGCAAGCCGCGCAAGCCGCGCGGCCTGGCGCGCCGCAAGCCGGTCAGCCCGCCGGCGACTTGAGAGCCGCGCTTCAATCCGCGCGCCGCGCGTTCTGGCATCGCGATTTTCAGGCGGCGTCGGTGATCTACCAGAACCTGATCAAGGCGCACCCGGATAATCCGGATCTCCTCGGCGAGTATGGCAACATGCTGGTCCAATCGGGCAAGGCCCCCGAGGCGCTGGATGTTTACGAGAAGGCCGCGGATTTGCTGATCAAGCAGAAGCGTTTCCAGGAGGTGCATCCCCTCGTTGGCTTCATCGGGAATTTCGATCCTGAACGCGCCAGGAAACTGGTTCAGCGTCTGCGCGCTCAATAGCGTGAAATTGTCGCCAGCCCGGCGGGACAGACAACCCGCCGGGCGGGTAGCGCCCTAGCCATTCTCGCGTCGGGAGGAACGCCATGCGGCCCGCCAAATCGTTAACCCAGCGTATCGACAAGCTCAAATCTCACCTGCAACAGGAAAATCCGATGCTGGTCGAGGTTGTCGATTACTACCGGCAACTCGACAAGATCGGCTACCAGACAGGCATTCTCACGCCGGAGGAGTCCTTCGCCAACCGGATTTCCTGGTGGCCGCTGGTTTCGGTGCTGGGAACCTTTTCCGCCGGCAAGTCCAGCTTCATCAATTCCTGGCTCGGGATGAAGCTGCAACAGACGGGCAATCAGGCCGTGGACGACAAGTTCACGGTGATCTCCTATTCGCGTGACGAGGAGGTCAGGACCTTGCCCGGTCTCGCGCTGGATGCCGACCCGCGTTTTCCCTTCTACCAGATCAGCGAGGAAATCGAGCGCGTCTCGCAAGGCGAGGGCGGTCGCATCGACAGCTATCTGCAACTCAAGACCTGTCATTGCGAGCAGCTCAAGGGAAAGATACTGATCGATTCTCCGGGGTTCGACGCGGACGCGCAGCGCAGCGCCATTCTCAAGATCAGCGATCACATTATCGACCTGTCGGATCTGGTCATCGTCTTCTTCGACGCGCGCCACCCCGAGCCCGGCGCCATGCAGGACACGCTGGAGCACCTGGTGCGCTCCACGGTCGAACGCAACGACGCCAACAAATTCATGTTCGTGCTCAACCAGATCGACGTCACCGCGCACGACGACAATCTGGAGGAAGTTGTCGCCGCCTGGCAAAAGGCCATCGCCCAGACGGGCCTGACCGCAGGCGCGTTTTTCTGCATCTACAACGAGGACGTCGCTGTCGATATCCCTTCCGAAACCGTTCGGGAGCGTTACCAGGCTCGCCGGGACAGAGATCTCCGGGCAATCGTTGAGCGCGTCGACCAGGTTGGCGTCGAGCGGATCTACCGAATCATCGGTTCGCTGGAAAACACGGCCAACCAGATCGAGCAGAAATGGATGCCGAAGATCGCCCAACTGTTCAAGCGCTACCGCAAACGGGTGCTGATCTCCGACGCAGCGCTACTGGCGGTGGCCGCTGCCGCCGCGCTGGGAGTCGGCGCGCTGGTCGGCGGCGTAACGGAACTGGCGGCCATGCTGACCGGTTCCTGGATCGGACTCGGGGCGCTGGCCCTGATCCATGTCGGCGTCCTCTGGCTGCACTTCAGAATGCGCAAATGGCATGCGGACGTCATGCTCAAGCGCCTCAAGCGCGCGGGAGAAAACACCGCCGTCCTCAACGGCTTCCGCAAGAACACCCACTTCGCGCACAGCGTCATCCCCGGCTCGCTGATCGGCTGGCGTCGAAGCGCGCGAAAGCGTCTGGCGAAGATCAGAGAGGTCGCCGACGGTTTTGTGCAAACGCTGAACGACCGTTTCACCAACCCTTCCGGAGAATCGGAAGCGTCGTAGGCCTAATTCTCAGTCGCGGGTTTT
The DNA here is from genome assembly GCA_011330835.1 of Gammaproteobacteria bacterium. Classification (GTDB taxonomy): domain Bacteria; phylum Pseudomonadota; class Gammaproteobacteria; order UWMA-0217; family UWMA-0217; genus HyVt-560. The sequence goes on from DRPO01000088.1 coordinate 3,177, forward strand.
GCCTCAATCCTCCGCAGGATCTCGTGCATCAGCGCGTTCAGCCAGGGCCAGACCAGCAGATCCGCCAGCAACGGTTTCCAGTGCGCCGGGCTGGAGACCGCGTTTCCCGCGAGGCCGGAAATCCAGAACAGGATGATGCGGTAGATGGCCAGCAGAAGCAGGACGATCAGTATTTTCTGGACTACGGCGAACATGCGGAATTGAAGATTGATGCGCACCGCGAAGTAGCTGGTCGCTGTTGTTGCGAAGGCGTGCAATCCCAGCGTTGTGAACCGCAGGATGTCGAGCGCCAGCCCGGTCAGCCAGCCAACGCCGACGCTGGCCTTGTTGGGGCGATGAAGGTTCCACCAGACGACTGTCATGACGGCCCAATCGGGCGCATAGTCGTGGAGCCAGACGGGAACCGGGACGACAGCCAGGGTTAGCGCCGCCGTGAGGGACAAAAACAGGGTCAGGGCGTATTTCCAGCGGGTCACTGATCTGGTCCGCTTTCCGTCGTGTGCGCTTCGAGATCCGCCGTCACGATCAGAATCTCCTTGCTGGTGTCCAGGCGGGCGTAGGGTTCGACGCGGATGTCTGCAAACGGCGAATCGGGGGAGCGGGCGATTTCACGGATCACGCCAACCGGATAGTCTGGCGGGAATTTTCCGCCCAGTCCCGAGGTGACGACCTCGTCTCCCACGCGGATATCGGCGTTGACCGGAAGATACAGCAGTTTGAGCTGGTCGGTTCTGCCCAGGCCAGCCGCGATGCTGCGTATCCCGCTGCGCTGGACGCTTACCGGGATGGCGTGATTCGCGTCGGAGATCAGAATGGCCTCGGCATGGTAGGCATAGACGCGGCTGATGTGTCCCATGACGCCGTGGTCGTCGAGTATCGACATGTCCGGCTCCACGCCGTCATGGGCGCCCTTGTCGATGATGATGCGGTGCAGGCCAGGCGTCATGGTTACGGCCAGCAGGCGCGAGGCGATGAACCGATTGGCGATGCGTTGTGAAGATTTCAGCAGTTCCCGCAGCTTCTGGTTTTCGGCGCGCAGCGACCGAAGTTGCAGCAACTGGGCGTGCAGAACATGATTTTCGTCGCGCAGCCGCCGATTGTCCTGGCTGAGTTGTTCGTGTGACTGCCAGAATTCACGCAGGTTGCGGGTGAGGCTCGATGGCGCGTCGGCGACCCGTAGCAGCGGATAACTGAGGTTCCCGAGCAGTTCGCGCGCGCTGTCGAGGGCGTGGCTGCGCTGGTCGAGAAAAATCAGCGCCACCGACAGCAGGGAAAAGAATATCAGGCGGAAGAGGGGAGCGGAGCCTTCGGAAAACAGGGCGCTTTTCATCTGAGCGAATCTCCCCGGATGCGGTCGGCCCGGTGGTTAGGCGAAGGCCAGGAGTTCCCCCCCTCGTTCATCGATGATGTCCAGCAGGCGACCGCCGCCGCGGGCCACGCAGGTCATCGGGTCGTCGGCCACCAGCACGTGAATGCCGGTTTCTTCCGAGATCAGCTTGTCGAGATTGCGCAGCAATGCGCCGCCGCCGGTGAGCACGATGCCCCGGTCGGCCACGTCGGAAGCCAGCTCCGGCGGGGTGCGCTCCAGCGCGGTCTTGATGGCGCTGACGATGCCATACAGCGGCTCCTGCATGGATTCCAGCACCTCGTTACTGTTGATGGTAAATGTGCGCGGGATGCCTTCGGAGAGATTGCGCCCGCGAACCTCGATTTCGAGCAGCTCCTTGCCGGGGTAGGCGGAGCCGATTTCATGCTTGATCTTTTCGGCGGTGGCTTCGCCGATGAGGATGCCGTAGTTGCGGCGGATGTAGTTGATGATCGCTTCGTCGAAGCGGTCGCCGCCGATGCGCACCGAGTCGGAATAGACGATGCCGTTGAGCGAGATGACAGCGACTTCCGAGGTGCCGCCGCCGATATCCAGCACCATCGAGCCAATCGCCTCGTCCACGGGGACGCCGGCCCCGATGGCCGCCGCCATGGGTTCCTCGATCAGGTACACCTTGCGCGCGCCGGCTCCCGCCGCCGACTCCTTGATGGCGCGCCGCTCGACCTGGGTGGCGCCGCAGGGGACGCAGACCAGGACGCGGGGGCTGGGGCGGAAAAGATTGTTGGAGTGCACCTTCTTGATGAAGTACTGCAACATCTTTTCGGTGGTGGTGAAGTCGGCGATGACGCCGTCCTTGAGGGGCCGGATCGCGGTGATGTTTTCCGGCGTCCGCCCCAGCATGCGCTTGGCCTCGATGCCCACCGCCTCGATGCTGCGCATGCCGCCCCGGTTGCGGTCGCTGCGGATGGAGACTACGGAAGGCTCATCCAGCACGATCCCCTTGCCACGCATGTAGATCAGCGTGTTGGCTGTTCCCAGGTCGATCGACAGATCATTGGAAAAAAGTCCCATGATGGATTTGAGCATCGTGTAGTCCTTGGCCATGTGGCCGTGAAATCCGTGAGGTGAATTGTACATCAAACGCCCCCCGAGGCCCTGCCACCGGTTGGCTGGCGGGCATTATTCGCTTTTGTTCGCGGCATCTCAAGAACTGGGCCGGAATTTTGGCGTAAATTTCCGTTTTTTCGAGACTATAGGGGACAAAACGGAATTGTTTCTGTCTTCCGCTATCTGCTGACGCCTCCTTTTGCTGGCAAAGACGCTGGGATGCTCCCCCTCGACAGCCCGGCGCTTGTGTTGCTGAATCACCGCAACGGTTCCGAAGTTTTTCCCAATTGTGGTATCTTGCCCCGTCCGTTGTTTCATTCATAGGAAAACGCCATGTCGCTCGGAGCCAAAGAGGTTGAAAAGATCGCCAATCTGGCGGCGTTGACGATCGCCGAGGAGGATATCGCCGATTACGCCCGCAACCTTTCGGGGATTCTCGAATTCGTCGAGCAGATGAACGCTGTCGATACGTCCGGCATCGAGCCGATGGCGCATCCCCAGGATATGACGCAGCGACTGCGCCCGGATGTGGTGACCGAAACCGATCAACGGGACGCCTTTCAAAAAATCGCGCCCGCGACGGAGGCCGGATTGTATCTGGTTCCGCGGGTCATCGAGTAACAGGGAACAGCAGATTCATGCATCGAAAATCATTGGCCGAACTGGCCAGGGGGCTGGCCGGCGGCGAGTTCTCCAGCGTCGAGTTGACAACGCATTTTCTCGACCGCATCGAGCGTTTCGACGAGCGCCTCAACGCGTTTATTACAGTCACCGGCGAACAGGCGCTGGCGGCGGCGCGGCGCGCGGATGAGCGCCGGAGCCAGGGCGAGGCGGGACCGCTGACGGGCGTCCCGCTGGCGCAGAAGGATATCTTCAACACGCGGGATATCCGCACGTCCTGCGGATCGCGGATGCTGGATAACTTTCTCGCGCCGTTCAACGCCACCGTGGTCGAGAAGCTCGACGCGGCGGGCGCGGTCATGCTGGGCAAGACCAATATGGACGAGTTCGCGATGGGCTCGTCCAACGAGACCAGTTATTACGGCCCGGTGCGCAATCCCTGGGATACCGAGCGGGTGCCGGGCGGCTCTTCCGGCGGCTCGGCGGCGGCGGTAGCGGCCCGGTTGGCGCCGGCGGCGACCGGCACGGATACTGGCGGTTCGATTCGTCAGCCCGCATCGCTGTGTGGCATTACCGGCCTGAAGCCGACCTATGGCCGGGTCTCGCGCTGGGGCATGATCGCCTTCGCCTCCAGTCTCGACCAGGCCGGCCCGATGGCGGCCTCCGCCGAGGATTGCGCTCTGTTGCTCAACCAGATGGCGGGCTTCGACGAGCGCGACTCCACCTCGGTGGAGCGCGAGGTCGAGGACTATGCCGCCGGCCTTGAAGGCTCGCTGGAGGGCGTCCGGATCGGCTTGCCGCGCGAGTTTTTCGCGGAGGGGCTGAGCGCCGGCGTCGAGCAATCGGTGCGCGACGCGCTCAAACAGTTCGAGGCGATGGGCGCGCGGCTGGTGGATATCTCGCTGCCCAATTCCGCGCTTTCGGCGCCCGCCTATTACGTGGTCGCTCCGGCGGAGTGTTCGTCCAACCTGTCGCGCATGGATGGCGTGCGTTTCGGTTACCGCTGCGAGAACCCGCGCGATCTGGAGGATCTCTACAAGCGTTCGCGCGGCGAGGGGTTCGGCGACGAGGTCAAGCGCCGGATTCTGATCGGAACCTATGCGCTGTCGGCGGGCTATTACGACGCCTATTATCTCAAGGCGCAGAAGATCCGGCGGCTGATCAGCCAGGATTTCGCCGAAGCGTTTCAGCAGGTGGATGTCATCATGGGGCCGACCGCGCCGGACACGGCCTTCCGGATCGGCGAGAAAACCGACGACCCGCTGAGCATGTATCTCTCGGATGTCTACACCATCGCCGTCAATCTCGCCGGGCTGCCCGGCATGTCGATTCCCGTGGCGCCGGCGGACGGCCTGCCCGTGGGGCTGCAACTGATCGGCGATTACTGGACGGAAGCGCGGTTGCTGAACCTGGCGCATCGCTATCAGCAACAGACCGACTGGCACAGACAGATTCCAGGGGAGTTCGAATAGTCATGGCGCAATGGGAAACAGTTATCGGTCTGGAGATTCACGCCCAGTTGGCGACGCGCTCCAAGATCTTTTCGGGCGCGTCCACCGCCTACGGCGCGGAGCCGAATACGCAGGCCTGCGCGGTCGATCTGGGCTTTCCCGGCGTGTTGCCGGTGCTCAACGAGGCCGCGGTTCGAATGGCGATCCGCTTTGGTCTGGCGATCGACGCGGAGATGGCGCCGCGCTCGGTGTTCGCCAGAAAGAACTATTTCTATCCCGATCTGCCCAAGGGGTACCAGATCAGTCAGTTCGAACTGCCCATCGTCGGGCGCGGCTCGCTGGACATTACGCTGGACTCCGGCGAGGTCAAAACCATTGGCGTCACCCGGGCGCATCTCGAAGAGGACGCGGGCAAGTCGCTGCACGAGGATTTCGCCGGCATGACCGGCATCGACCTCAACCGCGCGGGCACGCCGTTGCTGGAGATCGTTTCCGAGCCGGATCTGCGCTCGGCCCGCGAGGCGGTGGCTTACATGAAGAAGATGCACGCGCTGGTGACCTATATCGGCATCTGCGACGGCAACATGCAGGAAGGCTCGTTCCGCTGCGACGCCAATGTCTCGGTGCGGCCCGTGGGCCAGGAGGCCTTTGGCACGCGCACCGAGCTGAAGAATCTCAACTCGTTCCGCTTCGTCGAACGCGCCATCAATTACGAGGTGGAGCGCCAGATCGCGCTGATCGAGGAAGGCGGCGAGGTGGTGCAACAGACCCGTCTGTACGATCCCGACCGGGATGAAACCCGGCCCATGCGCAGCAAGGAAGAGGCCAACGACTACCGCTATTTCCCCGACCCCGATCTGCTGCCGGTGGAGATCACCCCCGAGATGGTCGAGGCCGAGCGCGCCAATCTGCCGGAGCTGCCCGACGCGCGCCGCGAGCGTTTCAAGACGCAATTCAATCTGGGCCATGAAGATGCCGAGTTGCTGACCAGCACCCGCGAACTGGCCGACTATTTCGAAGTGGTGGCCGACGGCTGCGGCGACGCCCGGATGGCGGCCAACTGGACCATGACCACCCTGATGGGCGCGCTCAACCGGCATCGCATCGAGCTGTCCGATTCGCCGGTCTCCGCCGATGCGCTGGCGGGGCTGCTGGCCCGGATACAGGACAACACCATCAGCGGCAAGATCGCCAAGGAGGTCTTCGAAGCCATGTGGGCCGGCGAGGGCGAGGCCGACGAGATTATCGACAAGCGCGGTCTGAAGCAGATCAGCGACAGCTCGGCGCTGGAAAAGATGGTTGACGAAGTGATTGCCGCCAACCCCGCCCAGGTCGAGGAATACCGGGGCGGCAAGGAAAAGCTGCTGGGCTTTTTCGTCGGCCAGGTCATGAAGCTGTCGAAAGGCCAGGCCAACCCGGGCGAGGTCAGCAAGATCATGAAGCAAAAGCTGACCGGTCAGTGATGAAAGCGCTGGTCGTTATCGCCAACCCCAATCCTGGCAGCTTCAACTACGCCTTGCTGGATCGAGTGGTTGGCGCGTTTCGCGCGCGCGCCGACGAGGTGCGCGTCCTGGATCTCTACCAGATGGGGTTCCCGCCGGTGCTGAGCGCCCTGGAGCTGGAAGCCTTGCAGCGCGGCGAAGTCTCCGACGAGATTCGCGAACAGCAGGCGAACATTCGCTGGGCGGACACGCTGGTGTTCGTCTATGCGCTGTGGTGGTTCGACCGGCCCGCGATCCTCAAGGGCTGGTGCGACCGGGTGCTGACCCAGGGCTTCGCGTTTCGCTATACGGAAAACGGCGTCGCCGGACTGCTCGGCGACAAGCGCGCCGTGGTGCTGGTGACGGCGGGCGGCTCCGAAGACGAGTTTGGGGAAATGGGCGTTTCCGAGAGGGACTTGCTGTTGCCAATGGCGCTGGGCACCTTGCGCTACTGTGGCGTTCGGAATGTCGTCAGCCGGGTGTTTTTCGCGGTGCCGACCGAGTCGGACGCTGTTCGATCCCGGTTTCTCGATGACGCCGCCGACATGATTCACCGCCTCCCACTGGATAACGCCCGTGCCTGATCGCGAAGAAATGTTGGCGGCGGTGGATCTGGGCTCCAACAGCTTCCACATGGTGGTGGCCCGGATCGTCAACGAACAGGTTCAGATCGTCGACCAATACAAGGAGATGGTGCGGCTCGCCGGCGGGCTGGACAAGCGCCAGCGCATTACCAAGAAGGCGCGCGAGAAGGCGCTGGACTGCCTGGCGCGGTTCGGGCAGCGGTTGTCCGGTCTGCCGGCGGAGAATGTGCGCATTGTCGGCACCAACACCCTGCGCAAGGCTCGCAACTCGCAGCAGTTCATGCAGGCCGCCGAAGCGGTGCTCGGATACCCGATCGAGATCATCTCCGGCATGGAAGA
>DRPO01000089.1 GCA_011330835.1 Gammaproteobacteria bacterium
ATCTTTTCGCCGATAGCTGCGTTGTAAAAACTTGACGTAGCGCCACTATGCCTGCGTTTTTACGCCTTGCTCTCGACGAAAATCTACACGCCCTGAACGGGGTGTTCTCAATCGCGAGAAGTATACTTCGCGTTCTTCACGGCAGAATGGATCCCGGGCGGCATGCCTGATGCGGATAACCGCTGAAAGTGCGACAGGGCTCAACGAGCTGCCGGACGAGGCCCACGCCTCCCGGAGGGACAAGATCGCCGCCTGGCGGGACTGGCTGGCGATCCAGGTTCGCCACGGGCGCCGCGCCATCATCAGTTGCCGCACCGCCGACTACATCCAGGAACTCGACGCCGTCGGCGACCGGGAGGTTCCCCACCTCGAATTGCAGACGCTGGATCTCCCCAAGATCCGCGAGTTCCTCCACAAGCGCAGCGGCTCGATGCCCGGCAGGCCGACGAAGCGGTTCGCCGCATCGAGGCGGACGACCTCGAACGCCTGTACAAAACCCCCTTGATGCTCACCCTGCTGGAAGAGGTCTTGCAATCGGCCAGCGCCTTTCCCCGTGGTCACGCCGAGCTGTTCAGCCGCTACCTCTGCCGGCTGGTGATCCGGGAACGCCAAAATCCCCGCGGCGTAGAATTGATCGACGCCCTGTTCGACCCCGAAGACCTGCGCGACATGGCCGATCCCCGGCAACCGCTGCTGCCGCCCGACGCCCCCTTCTTCACCGCGCTCGCCCGTCTCGCCTACGACGGCCAAAGACGCGAATTCAAGGGAGAACCCCAGGAAGTCAACTTCGCGCGCCGCGCCGTCCGCCAGACGCTGGACAATGACCAGTGGACGCTCGCCCGGGCGCTGCACCTGCTGATCGAAGCCGAAACGTGCGGCCAATACCGTTTTCGCCACCAGCAATTTCAGGAATATTTCGCCGCCCTGGAACTCGCCCGTAGCGGCGAAGTCGCCCTCGCCCAGGCCCCCTGGCGCCCCGACCAGTTTCAGCGCGGACTCGCCGAGGTTCGTGACGAACTGCCCGCATGGGGCCAACTGCCCCCCGTAGATCGCAGCGGCTGGGAAGAAACCGCCCGCATGGCCGCCGAACTGGCCGAGGACGGCGACGACTTCATCGCCAGGCTGGCCGAAGTCAACCTCCCTCTCGCCGGCCAGAGCGCCGCGCCGGAGCGCGTCGCCGTCAACCTCCGCGCCAACCTCGCCGAACGGCTGCTCGCCCGCATGCGCGACGACCGCGCCGACCTGCGCGCCCGCATCGCCGCCGGCCACGCCCTGGGCGAAATGGAAATGCTCGAAGTGCTTGGCTACCGGGCGCTGGCCCGAAACGGCCAACGCATCGCCTGGCTGCCGCCGGTCGAGACCATCCCCGGCGGCGAATACACCTTCGGCAGCCAGGACGATCCGGAGGCGGATTCCGACGAACACCGCTTCAGCCAGCGGCTGGCAGAGTTCGCCCTGGGCCGCTTCCCGGTCACCAATGCCGAATGGGGCTGTTTCATCAAGGCGGGCGGCTATGAGGAGCCGCGCTGGTGGCGGGGGGAGGCCAGTCGGCGGTATCGGGAACAGGGATCGAATGAGGGGGAGATCTATTTTTTGAAGTCGATACGGCAGGTAGTTCGGGCACAAGATCTGGATTTGGAAGAGGTGTTGGCGGCGCTCAGGATAGGTCCGGAGCAAC
>DRPO01000090.1 GCA_011330835.1 Gammaproteobacteria bacterium
AAACGTACCTTCACCGATCGTCTCCCGAGACATGTCCACAAAGTTGTTGCAGACCGCCTTGATGACTTTTCGAGGCGTCTCGAACTGACTTCCCGGGTAATTGCCGATTCTGGACGCCCGGGCTACGTTGCACGAGTCGTGGAAGGTCACCGTCATCCAGTCGTTTTCGGATTTGTCGATCTTCAGATTGCCCTGTTCAAGCTGGTCAAGCGTGAACTCCAGAATGTGCTGAGGGACGGGATAATTGGGATCGAGAAAATCGAAAGGTCCGGCCAGCGTATTCAGGAAACTGTAGGCGACCCGCCAGGCATGGCCACACTCGCCGAAAATGATCCGCTTGACGCCAAGTTCAAGCGCGGCCTCGCGAATACGCAACGCGACCTTGCGCATATTCTCGTAGCTGCCGATAAACAGACCAAAGTTCGCCGCCTCGCTCGCCTTGGAACTGAGCGTCCAGCTAACGCCCGCTTCGTGGAACACCTTGCCGTAACCGATGAGTCCATCGACATGCGGTTCGGCGAAAAAGTCGGCCGACGGAGTCACCAGCAAGATGTCGGCGCCCTTTTCGTCCAGCGGGTACCGAACCTTGACGCCGGTATCTTCCTCGACTTCTTCTTCGAGTCCTTCGAGCGTATCCGCCAGCGCGGGCTGAGGCAGACCGAGATTGTTGCCGATCTTGAAAACCTTGCCGATGATCTCGTTGCTGTACTTCATCCCCTTGCCGACGCTGGCCATCACCTCGCGCGCGGCCATGGTGATCTCGGCGGTATCGATGCCGTAGGGGCAATAGACGGAGCATCGGCGACACTCGGAGCACTGGTGGAAATAGTTATACCAGTCGTCCAGAACCTTCTCGTCGAGGTCGATGGCGCCCACCAGCTTCGGAAAATATTTTCCAGCAAAAGTGTAATAGCGACGATAGACCTTGCGAAACAGATCCTGTCGGGCGACCGGCATGTTCTTGGGATCCGCCGTTCCGAGAAAGTAATGGCACTTGTCGGTGCAGGCCCCGCATTTAACGCAGGAGTCGAGGTAGACCTTGACCGAGCGGTATTTGCTGGCGAGTTCGCCCATCTTGGCGATCGCCCTCTCTTTCCAGTCATCAACCAGTTCCCCGGGAAAACCCAAGGCTTCCTGGTGCTCCGGCTTGGCGACAAAGGGCCCTTCCCATTCCATCACACCCAGCTGGATGTGCGGAACGATGATGTCTTCTTTTATCTCGGGAGTTTCGAAATCAGCCACTTGTCCGCCCTCAGGAGTTGTTTTGAGACTCTAGTTTCAGCGCCCAATCCACCACATGACGCTTTTCGCGCGGATTATCGACCTGATTTCGCGTTGGACTGAAGAAGACGCCAGGCGCATGCAGCAACTTGCTGATCGGAAAAACAATCATCAGCGCGGCAACCAGAACCATGTGCGTAACCAGAATCGGGCTGCCGGGAAATGGGCGCCAGTCGAAATACATCAGACCGAGGAAAAACGCCTTGAGGCTGATGATGTCCACTCCGCTAACGAAGGACATCAGAGCGCCGCTGACGGCAATTCCCAACAGCAACAGCAACATCAAGTAATCAGAGGGCGCGGAAATATAACGAACGCGATCCACGAAAATCCTTCGGGCGTACAGGCCCGCCAGCCCCGCGATCATCGCGAACGCGGCATAGCGACCGAAGGGTTGAATCAGCGCTACCCAGCCCCAGACAGGATAGGTGAAATACCGGAGATGCCGGAGCAGAACCAGCAACATGCCGAAATGAAACATCCAGCCAAAAAGCCAGATCCATTTGTTTGATTTGAACAGGCTCTCGAAAAGAGCTACCTCACGGACCAACCGAAACACAACCCCGCCGGAGGTTATTGGCGCGGGAGTGGTAGGAATCTTGAGCGGCGCGGGCGTCTTGAAATAGACCCAGATCCTGTAGGCGAGTCCGCCCACGAGAACCAGTGTCGCCACATAGAATAAGATAGTAAGGAAGACAGTCAGAAACGACATGGTTTCTGTTCTCCATCGATTAGAGGGCCAAGCCGCGAAGGGAGCCAACCCCCTTCGCGACCAAACGGATCAAACGCAGCCAGTAGGCTTGGGCAGGCCCGCGTACTTACATGCCTGCTTGGCCGGGCCATAAGGGAACAACTCATAGAGATACTTGCTATTACCCTTGTCCTTGCCAAGTTTCTTGCCAATCGCCTTGGTGAGCACGCGCACCGCCGGAGCGATCTGATACTCGTCGTAATACTCTCGCAGGAAATTGATAACTTCCCAGTGATTTTCGGTCAACTCGGTATCATCCGCGGCCGCCATCGCGTTCGCGACATCCTCGTCCCAATCGTTAAGATTGGCCAGGTAACCTTCTTCATCGGTTTCGTAAGTTTTACCGTTAATTTCAATCGCCATTTTCGTCTCCTAAATCTAACTACAAAAAACCGGACTAGAGCCAGGACTGAACCACATCATGTTCAGCCGTCAAATCCACAAAACCTCCGTAGTCCACGACATCGATTCCATCGATCAGCCTGTCCTCACTCATGCCCCTCGCCTTCAGGTCGGGGCCCAAAACATAAAATTTAAGTCCTTTTTTCGCAATGACCTTGTCAGAGACAACTGTATCTTTCATTGCGGCATATATTCCGTCTTCGATCAGAAGCACGGAAGATCCTTCTTCAGCCAACCTTAGACACGCATCCAGTGAGTTACGCTCGAAAGGCGACTTGTTGACAACATGAAGCATAGCCATGGTTCGCTCCTAGAAGCTCAAGATTACGTCTTGCTCACCCATGATCTTGGCAAGCTCTTCGGAACTGACGACGCGAATCGAGTCTTTTTCCGCCCAATCGTCGTCCTCGTCCTCATACTTGAGATCCATGAGATCGTCGATCGTCAGGCCTCGCGCCTCCAGAGACTCCTTCTCGACATAGATCTTGGTGACCTCGTAATCGCCAAGCGCGGTATACGTCGGAGAAAAGTTTTTCATCCCGATCTCTTCGGTAGATTGCCCCTTTGCGATCTGATATACACCATCGTCCATGAACGCCAGACTCACGTCCTGCTCGAAAGCAGCGCTGATGAGCACGACCTCCAGAGACTCGAGAGCGTAGATAGTGCCGTAGGGAGCCTTACGGTTTACAAAGCAAAATTTCTTGACTGTAGACATCGCAATCTCCTCTAGTCACCAAAAACAACCAGGCGATCCGACTGGATACCGCCTTCGATCAATTGCCCCAGGCCCGAAATCCGGAACCCTGGCGCAATATTGTCGGCATCCAGTCCCTGACGCTTGGCTTCGTTGGGATCCATGATCCCGCGACGCTGAGCCGCGGCGATACAGATCACCAGATCGAGTCCATGCTTCTCGGCCAGCTCTGACCACGCCTTCTGAAGGTTCCGATCATCCTGGGGCGGAACGGTCAGACGAGTCCCATTGTTCACCCCGTCGTGATAGAAAAAGACGCGAAAGATCTCGTGCCCTTTCTCCAGCGCGGCGCGCGTAAACTGCAGCGCCGAATCCGAAGCCTGGTGCTGATACGGCCCTTCATTGATCTGAATGGTATATTTCATACGATTCACCCGACCCAACTAGAAGCGAATATGAGCCGATGAATTCAGGCTCGCTCTCGCGCCGCGCCAGTTGTCGATATGGAACTTGGTGAACGGCAGCCCGGTCAGCTCGAAGAAACGCGGCCAACCGATACGCTCGATCCATTCGCCGATGCGCTCCCAATCCTTGGCGTCTTCCTTGTAGACCTTGAGGATCTTCTTGACGATAGCCGTCGCTTCGGGCCAACGAGGCGGATTGTTGGGAATGCCAGCGGCAACCAGCTTCTGGAAAGTCGGCTTGCCACGCGCGTTGGAATGGTTGCCACCGACCCAGATCGCCAATTTCGTGTGCTCGGCGTCATTGATCTGCATCGGGGGGCAAGGCGGAAAGCAAGCGCCGCAGCAAATGCACTTGCGCTCATCGACCTCAAGCGAAGGCTTGCCATTGACCAGAGCGGGACGAATAGCCGCAACCGGGCAACGCGCGACAACGGAAGGTCGCTCACAAACGTTGGCGACCAGATCATGATTGATCTTGGGCGGCTTGGTGTGCTGTACGTTGATGGCGATGTCGCCCTGGCCGCCGCAGTTGATCTGGCAGCAGGAAGTCGTGATATGAACGCGGTTCGGCATGTTCCAGGCCTTAAACTCATCAATCAACTCGTCCATCATCGACTTGACGACGCCCGAAGCATCAGTGCCGGGAATATCGCAGTGCAACCAACCCTGGGTATGCGACAGCGTGGTTACCGAGTTGCGCGTGCCGCCAACGACAAAACCTTTCTCGGTCAACTCGTCGATAAGAGGCTGGACATTTTCTTCCTTGGTCGTCATGAACTCCATGTTGGAACGGAGCGTAAAACGGATGTGCCCGTCCGCGTACTTGTCGGCTATGTCGCAGAGCGTCCGCAAGGTGAACACATCAAGGATACGCTGGGTACCCGCCTTGATCGTCCAGACTTTCTCTCCGCTCTTGGACACATGCAGCAAAACGCCAGGCTGCGGATCTTCGTGATAATCCCAGTTACCATAGTTGCGACGCAGGGCCGGATGCATGTACTGAAAGGCATCAGGACAACCTGACTCGATAGGGGGACGTGGGGCTGCGTGTTCGGACATAGCCATCTCCAAATATCAGAAATTAATTAGATACTAATCAAGTGATTGAAAAATAAGCTCCATGCGCCCGCATGGAGCTTATTGATACAACCCATGTTAAGCGGCAGCTTCCTCAGCTTTGCGCTTGAACCACTTCTCGGCCTCTTGATCCCACTCATCCATTCGGATGTAAGAGCTTTGGCGAGGATGGTTCAGCATGTTCGGATCAACGTCGACGCCAATGCCTTCGAGGAAGTTGGCCAGACCGATCCGCTCGATCATCTCACCGCAACGCTCATGCTCAAGACCGTTCTCGGCCCAGAAGTCAATGACCTCTTCGGCCAATTCAACCAGGCTCTCCCAGTCTTCTTCGGTTTCGAGCTTCTTGAACGGAACGACCACTGTACCCATGAGGTCGCCGATCTTCAGGGTACGCTTGCCGCCAATGCTGATCGTCACGCCACGGTCATCCCCCGGAGAGAGCGCTTTTGGCATAACATTCAGACAGTGCATGCAGCGCACGCAGTTGCGATTGTCGACCTGAAGGGTGTCATCGTCGCCGATTGACAGCGCGTTGGTCGGACAGCGTGAAATCACGTTGTCAATCAGGTACTGCCTGCCCTTGGTGGCAAGATATTCCTTGAATTTCTCCTGATCGACCTTCATGTCATCGCGCCAGGTCCCGATAACGGAGAAGTCCGAGCGCTCAATTGAGTTTTGGCAATCGTTCGGGCAACCGGAGATCTTGAACTTGAACTTGTAGGGCAGCGCGGGACGATGCACATCGTCCGTGAAGTTGTTCTGCAGAGTGCGATGGATACGCTGCTCGTCAATGCACGACTGCTCGCAACGCGCGGCGCCCACGCAGGACATGCCGGTGCGAACGTCCGGACCCGCGCCACCGAGATCCCAACCGTACTCATTGATTTCATCGAAGAACGCCTGAGTGGACTCGGTATCCGCGCCGATGAACATGATATTGCCGGTTTGGCCGTGGAAGGTAATCAGGCCGGAAGCGTGCTTCTCCCAGCTGTCGGCCAGCTGGCGCAGCATGTCGGTGCTGTAGTGATTTCCCGGTGGGGGCTGGACGCGCAGCGTGTGAAATTCCTTGGAAGCGGAAAAGGCTTGATCCACTTCGGAAAAACGCGGAATGATGCCGGCGCCATAGCCAAATACGCTGACGGTGCCGCCTTTCCAGTAACCCTTGCGGGTCTCGTAAGAATGCTCAAGTTGCCCCAGCAACGAGTTAGCGGTGTTACGGATTCGCTCGTCCGGATGCTCGTCGCGCAGACGCTTGAAACCTGAAATGAAACTAGGCCAGGGGCCATTTTCCAGCTCGTCCAGCATCGGAGTGTCAAAATGCTTATCAGCCATGCCGATCTCCTACATTATCTTTGAAGTCAGAATTTCAGACCCGACCGTTAACGCCAAGCCTGTCGATTCGAGCTAACCACTAGCCGTTGCCAGCGCTCAGATTAGGGCGCAAGTCTATGGGATACGATCGGGGAAGAACAGCCCCCATGTTGGGATGCCCAAAACGCCCCCACGAATACCCCTTTTGAGATATGCGTCACTAGTGGCTACCCTATGACTCCCGACTATAAGCGCGCGCATCTTCAGCGAACAAGAGGCCATACAAGGGGGAGCGTTTTTCGGAATCCGCTCGCGAAACGCGCAAGCGCTGGCAGAAATCAGGAGAGAGGAGGCGCGGAACAACGCGCCAGTCGAAGGGGCTGACTTCCGCAAGGCCTACCTGTCGCGCCCGAGAATCTCCGTTCTTATCGCACATCCTTGTGTCGATAACCGCGCGTCAAGCTCGGCGCGAACGGCGCATCCCCGACCGGGACAGGTATGGATAGGGACAGGAATCGTCGGGGTCAGATAAACAGACAGATATCCGACTCGCCGGCAAACTCGAAAAATGTCGCCGCGCCGCCATACTCCACGTCATCGATGAATTCCTTGGTGTCCATCTCGAACAGATCGACGGTCATTTGGCAGGCAACCATGGCGACTTCGGCCTCGACGCAAAGTTCGCGCAACTCGGCCAGATCAGCCACGCCCTTTTCCTTCATCTTCTTCTTCATCATGGTCGTCATCATCGACTGCATGCCCGGCAGCGCCTGAAGAACGACGGGAACAGGCATCGGCATGGGCATCCCGGGATTGCCGAGCGACGAAACCTGGAGATTCAGATCCTTCTTCAGCAACTGAAGGCCATAAAAGGTGAAGAACACCTGGGTTTCATATCCCAGCGCCGCGGCGGTTGACGCGAGAATAAATGGGGGATAGCCCCAATCCAGCGTACCCTTGGTAGCGATGATCGCAAGCTTTTTTTCATCTGACATGCTCTTGAATTACCTCTAATTTCAAATTTGCGCCCGACCCCGGGAGACACCTCTCCCGCAATCAGGCAACCCGCCCCCGGAGAACACCCCGGGAGACCCAATATTCCATGCCTCGCGGCCGATACAGATCTCTCACGCCCAACGACGTCCATGGCGAAACCACGCCCACCGAAGACAACCACGGATCAACCCGTCACAGGCTTGTGGCCCGCAATTCAAACCCAGTTATTGCGCAAAGGCAAATACCTTGCCACCCTACGCCCGGGTTCAAGCAACGCTCAAGGAGCAACGAGCCAGCCTTCCCGGGAAGCCTCTAACCCGCGACCTGCAACGACTCTGGACGGGCCAGCGAATAGCCCGCGGAAGCCCAGCCGAGAATGCCGTGACTCAGGTTATAGACATTGTTGACCCCCTGCTGCTGCAAAAACGCGCAGACCTGCCCCGAGCGGGCCCCGCTCCGGCAATAGAACACCACTTTCTCGTCGCTGGAAAACTCCGCGGCTTTCAGCGGAATCAGGTGCATGGGGACAAACTCGCCTCCCTCGATCATGCCCTGCTGGACTTCCTGGGCGCTACGCACATCGACCAATCGGAAACTCTCCCCGTTCTTCATCCATTCAGCCAACTCATTGGCGTCAATTTCTTTTATTCCGAACATAAGTTTTGAAATCCTGTTACACAAATATTAGACAATACTAATATATATATTGGTGACGATCAAGAACCCCCCTCTTCCGACCAGGAATGTCTAAACCGGGCTTTCGCAAAGCTGAATGGAAGCTGACGCGAACGCCACGCAACCACGCCCAGCGTCTATTCTGTCAACCCAGTCTCCGCTCCCATGATTTTTTCGGAAACGGGCCCCAGTTTGATGTAACCCGGGGAGTATTTGCCAACAAACACGGTCGATAGGGGTAGAATGAAACCATCCAGGCGCAAAAACAGTAACCCATACTTCTCGCGTTCAAGAATACCCCGTTCAGGGCGCGTAGGTTTTCG
>DRPO01000091.1 GCA_011330835.1 Gammaproteobacteria bacterium
GCGGCGAGCAGCAACCCGGCGATCATGAGCTGGCGCCGGGTCACGAGGCCTCTCCGTCGAACAACGGCCAGCTCCGACACAGTTCGAGAACCGTTTGGGGCGCGACCGCTTCACTACCGTAGGCGACCTGTCGCCAGATCCGGGTCAACCGCTCCAGATAGTGGCGACGCGCAGGCGGCAGCCGATTGTCCGCCAGCGCGAGGATCTCGCCCTCGGTGTGGCCGCGCCGCAGCGGCAGGCGGTCGCGCTGTTGCAGCCGGGACAGGCTGGCCCGGTACAGCAGCGCCAGCGCCTCGCGCGGGCGGCCCTGGTCGATCAACGCGCTGGCGGCGCGGGCGATATCGTCCGGCAGGGATTCGGGGCGAATGTCCAGACCCGCCGCTTCGGTGGTTTCCGATTCGGATCGAGGAGCGGGGCGGCGCCAGGAAACGCGCAGCCAGCGGCGGCGATAGACGATCAGCAGCAAGGTCAGCAGCGCGGCGATGGCCCACAGCGCGCCGCGAAAGAGCGTCGCCAGCCAGGCCCCCAGATGCTCCAGCCATTCTGTCTGGTCGCTGGACGGTTGGGGCGGCGCCTCCCCGGCGCGTCGCCGCCAGATCCAGCGGGTTTCGTGGCGGTTGAGTTCGGGACTGTTCAGCACCGCCTCGATGGCGGCCCGGGATTCGGCGTCGGTCGGCGGCGCGGCCAGCGCGGGGTCGGGCGGCGTCCACAGCAGGATGGCCCCCAGCAGCAGCGCGGCGGCGGCCCGGACGCCCTGTTGCAGACGCTCCCCGAGCCGGCGAAAGGCCAGCTCGATATCCCAGCCTTCCAGCTTGGCGCGCCGGTCGATATAGAGCATGAAGCCCGCCGCGACGTAGATCGGCTCGATGAGGATCACCGCCAGAAAGTAGATCAGGCTGCCCGCGATCTCCATGGTCAACGGCGCGGTCTCGCCGAACAGCACGTCCACCACGGGCTTGTTGAGCGCCCGGGCCGCGAAAAACGCCAGCAATGTCAGCGGCGCGAAGGCCAGCACCTGCTCCATCGTCTGGCAGGCGATCAGCAGCCAGATCGGATAGCCCCGGATCTGCTTGCCCAGCACGCCGATGCGCGCCGCGCGCTGGCGGCCCCGGAGCCCTTCGAGTTGCCACACGGGCAGGTGGAAGCTGCGCGCGGGGTTGAGCCGCAACAGCGTGAGGTTGAGCCACAGCCCGCCGCCGCGCAATGCGCGCGGCAGCCGGCGGAGGGTCTCGCGAAAGGTCGGCGGCTGGTCGAACAGCGCTTGCGAGTAGATCGGCAGCAGCACCCGGTCGAAGGCGGGCTTGAGCAGCCAGAACAGGAAGGCGGCGGCGACCATTCGTCCGCCGGTGGCCACATGCAGCAGCGCGAAGGTTGCGCCGGCGATGACGATCCACGCCGGAAAGATGTGTCGCCACCAGCGGCGGGTCAGCATGACGCCGAGGTCGATGGCCTCCCAGGGGGAGCGGGGCCGGATGCGCAGGCGGGGATCAATCGGCATGCCGGCGGCCTTGCAGCGTGAAATAGAGGATGACCAGCGCCCACAGCGTCAGGCCGACGCCGATCTTCAGCGCCAGCGGCGGCGCGGCGCGGGATGACCAGAAGGCCTCGATGAACGCGGCGATGACGAACATCGTGGCCGCGCCATAAACGATGCGCACGGCGTCGGCGGCATTCTCCCGCAGGGCGTGGAGACGGCTCCGGCGACCGGGGCGGATCAGCGCCAGCCCGAGCAGCAGCCCGGCGGCGCCGCAGAGCACGATGGCGGTCAGCTCCATGGCGCTGTGCCCCGCGACGAAGCCCCAGAACGTGCGGTTGTAGCCGATCTGCGTCAGATGCCCGGCGATGGCGCCAATGTAGACGCCGTTGAAGAGCAGAAAGAACAGGCTGCCGAGCCCGAAAGCCAGCCCGCCGGCGAAGGTGCGAAAGCCGATGCCGGTATTGTTGCGGATGTAGAAGCCGAACATCAGGATGTCGCTGTCGGCGGCGTCGCGACCGAGGCGCTGCGTTTGTCCCGGCGCATACATGTCTTCCACCTCCGCCATGTCCATCGGGGGAACCACCGAATAGGGCAGATCCGGCAGCCATTGGGCGAGCAGGGTCATCAGCGCCAGACTACCCAGAAACAGCAGCGCCGAGACGGCGACCAGCCGGGCATGGCGGCGCACCATCGCGGGGAAGCCTACGGCGTAGAACCGCGCCAGCGATTTCAGCAGATGGCCGGGGCGGCGGTAGAGCGTCTGGCGACCGTCGATGACGAGCTGTTCGAGCCGTTCGATCAGCGGCAGGCTGTAGCCGCGCCGCCGGGCCAGCGCCAGGTGATGGCAGACCCGGCGGTACGCGGCGGGATAATCGGCATCGGCGCCGCCGTTTTCCAGTTGCCGCCACAGCGGTTCATGCTCGCGGACGAACTGCGCCTCTTTCATCGACCGCCCTCCAGCGTCCAGCGGGCGATGGCGAGCAGATCGTCCGCCGGATGTTGTTCGCCGCTCAGCGGGCTGGCGAGCCGCGCCAGTTCGTCGCGGCGTTCGCGGGTGAGATGATCCGCGCGCCGGGCGAATTCAAGAAGGGCCTGCTGCTCCTCGGGCAGCAGGGGCCAGCGGGGCGGCCTGGGCGCCTGGCGGGGCGTTTCGAGCGCGGCGGGCGGCGGAGGGCGATGGATGACCAGCGTCCCGGCGGCGAGATCGCCAAGGCGGCGGAAGCGCCGGTCGATCAGTATCGACAGCAGGCCGAACAGGTACAGCAGCGGCAGGAAATCGGCGGTGCGCAGCAGATTGCGAATGACCGAGGCCTGCCAGTTCATCGGCGTCAGATCATCCTGAACAACTTGCAGGCCGAGCAGCCCCTTGCCCGGCGTGACGCCGTGATTGAGCGTCTCGAACAGCACCGGGTAGAACCATTCCAGCAGGAACACCAGGATCATGGCGAGGCCGATCCCCATCTTGCCGAGAAAAGAGAGCGCCATGAACAGGGCGATGTACAGCGCGATCCGGATTGCCTGATCAATCAGCCAGGCGTAGAAGCGGGGAATCGGGCCCGCCGGCGCCGCCCCGACCCGCAATCCCTCGGGGATCTCGATGTCGATCCGGTTGTCGAACATGGCCTATCCCGGCCTGAGCGCGCCGTCGCAATCGACGCTGTAGAGCCGGATCTCCGACGCATCGACGCGCAGC
>DRPO01000092.1 GCA_011330835.1 Gammaproteobacteria bacterium
CGATCAACAGCTGCGACTGGTCGAGAAACGCCGGCTGGGTATGGCGTTTGATGGGCAACGGGGATTCATAATCCAGCTTCTTGGCCGGAGAAACGACAATCAGCATCGGGACAGATAGATGGTCAGAAAAGGCCCGTATCTTACCACGCGGGACAGTGGAGTCTTGAAATCGGGAGCCTTTCGTCGGGGATTGTGGAGGCGCGGGCATCTCGTGAAAGGGTCGTCCCCCGTCATTGCCGCTGACGCCTACTGCCTTGTCATTCCCGCTGACGCCTACTACCCCGTCATTCCCGCGAAAGCGGGAATCCAGTGTTTGGGCAGTGGATTCCGGGGCTTCGTTGCACTCCGCCCGGAATGACGAGAAAGAGGGCGCAAGTACGCTGCCGTGAGCGTGAGATTTTCATCCGTGACGGGTATATACTTCTCGCGTCCAAGAATACCCCATTCATGGCGCGCATCTTTTCGCCGATAGCTGCGTTGTAAAAACTTGACGTAGCGCCACTATGCCTGCGTTTTTACGCCTTGCTCTCGACGAAAACCTACACGCCCTGAATGGGGTATTCTTGAACGCGAGAAGTATATAATCCCGCACCTCTCACTACGGATGCTGAAAACATGTCGCAACAATCGGTCAAAAAAGTCGTACTGGCGTATTCAGGCGGGCTGGATACCTCGATCATCGTCAAGTGGCTGCAGGAGGAATACGGCTGCGAGGTCGTGACCTTCACGGCGGATATCGGTCAGGGCGAGGAGGTCGAGCCGGCGCGCGCCAAGGCCGAAGCGCTGGGGATCAAGGAGATCTATATCGAGGATCTGCGGGAGGAGTTCGTTCGCGACTACGTGTTCCCAATGTTCCGCGCCAATGCAATCTACGAGGGCGAATACCTGCTCGGCACGTCGATCGCCCGACCGTTGATCGCCAAACGCATGGTCGAAATCGCGAAGGAGACGGGCGCCGACGCTATCTCACACGGCGCGACCGGGAAGGGCAACGACCAGGTGCGTTTCGAGTTGGGCGCTTACGCGCTGATGCCCGGAGTGCGGATCATCGCGCCGTGGCGGGAGTGGTCGCTCAGTTCGCGCGAGTCGCTGATGGCCTATGCGGAGCAGCATGGCATTCCGGTGGAGATGAAGCGCGGCAAGAAGTCGCCGTACTCGATGGACGCCAATCTGCTGCACATTTCCTACGAGGGCGGGATTCTCGAAGACCCCTGGAACGAGCCGGACGAGGCCATGTGGCGCTGGACGAAATCGCCGGAAGCATCTCCCGACGCGCCCCGTTACGTAGAACTGGAATACGAGCGCGGCGACGTGGTGGCGATCGATGGCGAACGCTTGTCGCCGGCGGCTGTGCTGGAGACGCTGAACCGCTACGGCGGCGACAATGGCGTTGGCCGTTCCGACATTGTTGAAAACCGATATGTGGGCATGAAATCACGCGGCTGTTACGAAACCCCGGGGGGAACGATCCTGCTCAAGGCGCACCGGGCCATGGAATCGCTGACGCTGGATCGCGAGGCGGCGCACCTGAAGGATGAGCTGATGCCGCGCTACGCGGAGCTGATCTACAACGGCTACTGGTGGAGCCCCGAGCGCGAAATGCTCCAGGCCGCCATCGACCAGACTCAGGAATGCGTCAATGGCGCGGTGCGCCTCAAACTGTACAAGGGCAATGTCACCGTGGTGGGCCGCAGGTCGGAAACCAACAGTCTGTTCGACGAGGACATCGCCACCTTCGAGGACGACGCGGGCGCCTACGACCAGAAAGACGCCGAGGGCTTCATCAAGCTCAACGCGTTGAGATTGCGGATCGCCGCGCGCAAGTCGGCATCGTAGTGAACAGGGCGCTGCTGATCGGGTTGCTCTTGCTGCTGGGTGGCTGCGCCACCGTACCGCAGAGCAGCCGCGACCCCGCCGACCCGTGGGAAAGCTATAACCGCACGGTATTCAAATTCAATGACGCCGTGGACAAGGCTGTCCTCAAACCGGTCGCCCGGGGCTACCAGAAGATCACGCCGGACATGGTGGAAACCGGCGTGTCCAACTTTTTCTCCAACCTCAGCGATCTTGGCGTCTCGCTCAACAACCTGTTGCAGGGCGAACCCAGGCGGGCGGGATCGGATTTGTTGCGTTTCGTTCTCAACTCGACTTTCGGCCTGGTGGGCGTCATCGACGTCGCCTCCTCTCTCGGCCTCGAAAAGCATGCGGAGGACTTCGGCCAGACCATGGCCGTCTGGGGCGTCCCCAGCGGACCTTACTTCGTTATTCCGTTCTACGGGCCCAGCACCATTCGCGACACCGCCGGTTTTGGCGTCGATTTGATCACCCACTATCCCTGGCGCTACCTGGATGATCGTGTTACCCGCTACGTCCTTACCACCCTGAGCGTTATCAACCTTCGATCCGAAGTTCTCCAGCTCGAAGACCTGGTTGGCATCGAGTTTTACGACCGCTACGCCAGCACCCGGGACGCCTGGCTGCAATATCGCGAGGCGCAGATCAAGAATGGCGATGTCGCCAACTCCGAAGAGGATGACGAAGAGATGATCCGGGAGCTGGAGGAACTGGACGAACAGTAGCGGCTTGGCCGCGAGAAGTATATTACTCGTTGCGTATATTCTCGCAGCCACGGTGGCGCTCCCAATAGTCCCCTCTCCCCCTTGGGGGAGAGGGTTAGGGTGAGGGGGAATCCAGCGCCTTTGGACTGGATTCCGGGTCTTCGCTCCACTCAGCCCGGAATGACGGGTGGGTGGCGGGGCGGGCGAAGGGGAGTAAGAGCGCCTACAGCTCCACCCCTTTCTGCGCCATGACGCCCTGTCGGTAGGCGTGTTTGATATCTCTCATTTCAGTGACGGTGTCGGCGGCTTCGATCAGCGGGTCGGGCGCGCCGCGTCCGGTAATGACGACGTGCTGCATCGGCGGGCGTGTTTCAAGCGCCTTGAGCACCTCTTCGGTCGGCAGATAGCCGAGTTGCAGGACAATGTTGAGTTCGTCGAGCAGAACCAGGTCAACATCGGAATCGCCCAAAAAGCTTAGCGCCTTGTTCCAGGCGCGGCGGACGGTCGCGATGTCCTTATCGCGATCCTGGGTGTCCCAGGTGAAGCCGTCGCCCATGACGTTGAAATCGACGTTTTCAGGAAACCGCTGGAAAAAGGCTTCCTCGCCGGTGGCGTACGCACCCTTGATGAACTGCACGACCGCGATGCGCATGTCGTGGCCCAGCGCGCGGGCGACCATGCCGAAGCCGGAGCTGCTTTTGCCCTTGCCGTTGCCGGTCAGCACGATGACAATGCCGCGCCGTTCCGTGGCGCGGGCGATGCCGTCATCGATGACTTTTTTCTTGCGGCGCATGCGCTCCCGATGGCGTCGGGATTTTTCGTCGGGATCCGTCACAGCTATTGCGCGTCGCAGATGGCGATGGTTGAGGGGTTCAGGGTGGTGGAGAGGCGTTGCTCAATGACCGATCCGTCCTCGCCGTTCAGCAGTTCCAGTCCGGGATCCGTGCTGTCGGCGATGCCGACCCAGAGCTGTCCCTGGGCGTCGTGCGCGAGTCCGCCGATGGGGGTGTGTTCGATGCCGGCGACGGGTTGGGGCACCCCGTGATCATCGCTGTCCACAGCTCCGGTCATCGGGTTGAAACTGTAGAGCGTATTGTCGTTGAAACCGGCATAACCCACCAGATAACCCTTGTCGGCGGAGACGATTTCCATGTCGGTAATCTGGCCGAGGGGGTGATTTTGCGCGTCGCCATCGTCGACAAGCAATTGCGTGGCGTATTGGTTGGCCGGGTCGATGGTGGCGATGCCGCCAGTATATTCCGGCTCTTGCGGCGCGAAGCCGAAGCGACCGGAGCCCTGAACGTAGATCAGGCCGGTCTCGGCGTTGTATTCGATATCGCTAGGGTTTTTGATGGGCAGGAGGATGCCCTTGAGCCCATCCTGGTCGGGGCGGGTGTCGATTTCCGAATCGGTGGCGGTGTCGAAGACGGCGACGTAGGCGTCCTGTGGCGCGAAACTCTGGTCGAAGCGTTGCAGCAGAATATAGAGCTTGCCATCGACAATCAGTCCGCGTTCCATTTCCGGCGCTCCGTCGACGCTATAGGCGCTCAGGTCGAGTTCGCCGGTTTTGAAGGCGTCATCGGTACTGGCCTTCGGGTCAACGATCCAGGCTTTAGGGCTGCCGTAACGCAGCAAATAGGCTTTGTTGTCGCTGGCGAATACCAGATCGTGCGGATTGCTGTTCGCGGTTTCCACACCGCTGGCGTCCTTGGTGGAGAGTTGCGCAAGCGGCGCGTCGGGCTGGTTGATGTCGAAGCGGGTGACGTTTTCGCCGGTAAACCGCTCGATGCGGAAAAATTCGTCGCCATGACAAACGACGGTGATATCCGACGAGGTCGGCGCAAGATCGGTTTGCCCGTCGTAGGGCGATTCGGTATTGAAGACCGCGTGAGCTCCTGAGCTATAGTCTGGCGCGACGGTGGCGACCACCACCTTTTGTGGGGTGGGCGCGCTCTGCTCTTCATCACCGCCGCCTCCGGAAGAATGGCATCCCGCCGTCAGCGCGGCGACAATCGCCAGGGAGAGGGTGGAACGGGTGATTGTGGATCGGTTATTCATTGTTGGCTTCTCCTGTGTAGGTCAAGGTGAGGTTGAAGGCGCGTCCCGGTTTGGGATAGCCGTTGAAATCTTCGTAAACGTCATTGCCAAGGTTGCTGATTTCCAGCGCCAGCGCGAGGCGCCGGAATACTGTACGGATACCCAGGCTGTGAAAGGACTGATCCGCGGCGGGCAACAGGTTGGCCGTGTCGTAATAACTGTCGAACCGACCGCTATACTCGTAATACACGCTGCCCTGGCGAAAGGGGTAATCGAGGAACAAGCTGACGGTGGCCTCGGCCTGTCCCGGCAGT
Organism: Gammaproteobacteria bacterium; assembly: GCA_011330835.1. Classification (GTDB taxonomy): domain Bacteria; phylum Pseudomonadota; class Gammaproteobacteria; order UWMA-0217; family UWMA-0217; genus HyVt-560. The sequence goes on from DRPO01000092.1 coordinate 4,910, forward strand.
TGTTTGCCATGAAAGGCGGGAAACGGGCTGCGGTTTTCCGTGTGTTGCAGCGTCCCCTTGAATTGCAGGTTCAACCGCCGGGCCAGGCCGGCGCGGGCCTCCCACTCCAGCCCGCTCGCCAGCGCGCCCCGGATATTGATCGATTTGCCGACGCCCCGGGCGTTGTAGACCCGGCTGATGGCGTTATCGACATCCCGGTGGAAAAGGGCGATGCTCAGATTGGGCGCATCGACAAAACCGAATGAGCGGTCGGATCGCCACTGCGCGCCAAGATCCAGATTGATTCCCGATTCGGGTTTGAGCGCCGGGTTGCCGAGAAACAGACCGCGATCGCCAAACAGTTCGAAAAATGAAGGCGTCCGCTGGTACTGCCCGATATTGGCGGTGAGAGACAATTCCTCGCGTGGCTGGAAGCGCAAGCCGATTTTGGGGCTGAGTTGGCTCCAGGCATGTCGAATCGTGGTTGGATCATCACTATTATTGCCATTGGGAATATCAAAGCGGTCGTCGGTGGACTGGAAACGCAATTCCGGCGTGACCAGCCAGCGATCCGAGCCGAGAAACCGCGCATCCTGCAAGGCGAGATTCCATTCGCGGCGTCTGGCCCGGCCCTTGTCGACGCGGTTTAGCAGGTCATCGTTGCGGTAATTTTCGGCGCGGAAGTTGACCAGCATCGCCAGGCTGTCCCGTTCGCCAATGCGCTCCCAGTAGCTTTCCAGGCCCGCGCCATCGGTGATCGAGCGCGTCTGTTGCTGGCCGAGGCCGATCAGACTGCGCGGATCGGAAAAAACCTCGCGGGCGCGGGAGACATTCAGGCCCAGACGCGTATTCCAGGCGCTGTCGCCAATGCGGTTATTGCTGTGGCGCGCTTGCAGGCGCCAGGTCTCGGTGTCGAGGCGGGCCGTGTTGGCGGGCGAATTGCGCGTATCCGGCAGGTGCTGGTTCTTGTTGAAATACTGAAAACCGAGATCCTGTCGCGCCTTGTCGCCGTCGGAATGGCCGAGTTTCAGCAGCGCCGACCGTTGACGCGTCTGGTCGTTATTGCGGTGGTCGTCGAAATCATCCGCATCGGTGAAGCGGGTGCCATTGCCATTGCGAAAGGGGAAGTCATTGTCGCTTTGCGCCGCGCTCAGAGACAACAACGCGTCAACCGATCCCAGACGCTGGTTGAACAACAGCGCGGCCTCGCGCTCATGGAAAGAACCCGCGCCGACCAGTCCCCGGAAACCGGGCTCCTCCTCCGGTCTCGGCGTGCGGATATTGATCGCGCCGCCCAGCGACGCCTTGCTCAGTTGAACCGGCGTCACGCCCCGGTAGATCTCGACGCCGCGCGCCTGGAGCAG
>DRPO01000093.1 GCA_011330835.1 Gammaproteobacteria bacterium
AAGCTCCCCGCCCAGTCGAAAATCTTCTGCTTGTCCACCAGCAAAAAGAAGATCAGCACCGGCACCAGCACCATGTACACCAGAATGGTCAGCAGGTTCACCACGGAACTGATGGACAAGCTGACCACCTTTTGACCGAACGATCCCAGCTCGGAGCGAATCTGGCTGATGACTGAAATCACGTCTTCACGGGTAATGAACTCGGGATAGCGTTCTGGCAACTGCAACAGCAGAGCCTGCCCCTTGTTGGCCATCTGCGGCACTTCCGAGAAGAACTGCCCCGCCTGACGGATCAGCAGCGGCAACAGCCACACCATCACCGCCAGCAAGACGCTCAAAAACAGCAGAAAGACAATCAGCACCGCCAGAATGCGCGGCAGCCTGAAAGACACCAGCCACTCGACCGCGCCGTCCAGCACGTAAGCCAACACCGCGGCGATCAGCAAGGGCGCGAACACGTCGCCGGCGAAATAGAGCACCGCGAACCCGGCGACCAGCAACACCGCCAGCAACGCAACCTGGGGATCGGAGAAATGACGCCGATACCACTGCTGCAGGAACTCGATCACTCCGCGCCCTCCAGCTTTTCGAACTCGGCGCGGAACAGCGCCTCCAGCTCATCGATGATATCGGCGGCCTCGCGCCCCTGCATGACATGCTGGGTCATCAGCGTCGAAGTCTGGTTGAACAACTTGCCGCGATCGATCATGGGATACGTTGCGCTCAACCGCTTGATCGCCTTGATCACGCTTTCCGACTCCGGGCGGGGAATATCCAGCGGCCGCGTCGGGGCATCCGGCTCCGCCTCGTCGGTCCGCCGCCCCCCGCGCTCCGCCAGCCACTGCGCGTAATCCAGCAGCGACCGCCTGGAAGGCGCGTCCAGTTGTTCGAACAGCTTCACCAACTCGGCCGACTGCTTGCGTCCCTTGTTCAGGTTGAGCATCTCCATGAGCCGAAGTTTACCTGATTCCGGGGAGTCGTGAGGTCATACCGCCTGCATCGATCCTCTCGTCATTCCCGCGGAAGCGGGAATCCAGCGGAGACAGCCTGGATTCCGGGTCTTCGCCGCACTCAGCCCGGAATGACGAAAAACCATGGCGCGAAACCGCCAGACAACCAGCTTACCCATAAACAACACCCCCAAGAACAACATCGAACGCCTTTGCCGGCGGGACGCCGGCGCTCCCAGGACGTCCGTTACTCAACAACAGGCGAACGAAGCAACTGCGCGGACAGAATCGACAACAGACAGTATCCAAGAAAATAGTAGAATCCCGCCCCAAATCGGGCGTCCAGAATAAAAATCTCCCCCATGTCCCGCGTCGCGTTGGCGGCGAGAAAAGCCACGATGGTGGCGACGACAAAGACATCCGCCATCGACCATTTGCTGATCAGGCCCGCAACGCCAAAAGCGGTTCCGCCCCAGGCGTGTCGCGGCGCGACCATGCCGAACAGCAGCAACCCGGCCTTGACTACCGGCACGATGATGGAGAACAGCATGACCAGAAACCCGACGACGTGGTTGCCGCTGTTGAACAGCTCTCCAACCGTGCCGACGATGCTGCGCGACTTCCGGTAGGCCGGTATGCTGCCGCTGACGTCCAGGCCATCCAGCAGGTTCATCGCCATTCCGCTGAGCATCGGCATGACGCCAGGGGTATCGGCGACCACCTGCTTGCCCAGGGCGACCAGTTGCGCCTTGTCGACCGAGCCCCGCAGCTCCAGAATCGGGCGGGTCACGCCGGGAATCAGCAAGACAAAAGCCAGAATCAGGCTCAGCAGCGCCAACCGGTTTCTCACGTTCTCAATCCTCCTTGCGCGCCTTGCGATCGAGTTCCCGCAAGGTCGCCAGTTTTTCCCGAATGCGGATTTCCAGTCCCCGATCGACGGGGTGGTAGAAGCGTTGCCCGGCCAGGGATTCGGGCAGATAGTTTTCTCCCGCCGCGTAGCCGTTTGGCTCATCGTGGGCGTAGCGATACCGCTTGCCGTAGCCCATCGATTTCATCAGTTTCGTCGGCGCGTTGCGAAGATGCGGGGGAACCTCCTCGGATCCGGTCTCGCGGACAAGCTTCATGGCTTGCTTGAACGCCATATAGGCGGCGTTGCTCTTGGGGGCGCAAGCCAGGTAGATCACCGCCTGCGCGAGCGCCAGATCGCCCTCCGGGCTGCCGAGCCGCTCCCAGGCCGAAGCGGCGTCAACAGCCAGATGCAGCGCGCGCGGATCGGCGTTGCCAATATCTTCGGAGGCCATGCGGACGAGCCTTCGCGCCAGATAGCGGGGATCGCAGCCGCCATCGAGCATCCGGCAAAACCAGTACAGCGCCGCGTCGGGGTCGGAGCCGCGCACCGATTTGTGCAACGCGGAAATCTGGTCATAGAACGCATCCCCGCCCTTGTCGAAACGGCGCGCGCCTTCGGTGGTGAGCGAGTCGATCAGGTCGGCGTCGAGGCGGCGGCTTCCATCCGGTCGCGCCTCGGCCAGTTCGACGGCGATTTCAAGCAGATTCAGCGCCCGACGGGCGTCCCCATCGGCGAACCGGATCAGGGTTTCGAGTTGCTCATCGGCGACCTCGACGCGCTGCCCCTCAGTCTCGGACAACACCCTGGCGGCGCGCTGTAAAATGGCTTTCAGCGCTGCTTCTTCGAGCGGCTTGAGCACGTAGACGCGCACCCGGGACAGCAGCGCGTTGTTCAGTTCGAAAGAAGGGTTTTCGGTGGTCGCGCCAACGAAGGTAATGACGCCGGATTCGATATGCGGCAGAAAGGCGTCCTGCTGGGATTTGTTGAAGCGGTGAACTTCATCGACGAACAGAATGGTCGCCCGGCCATCCAGATCCCGGTTTTTGCGCGCCTGCTCCACGGCGGCGCGAATCTCCCTGACCCCCGACAGCACGGCGGAGATCGCCAGGAAATCGGCGTCGGCCTGTTTCGCCACCAAACCGGCCAGCGTGGTCTTGCCGCTGCCCGGCGGGCCCCAGAAGACCATGGAATGCAAGCGGCCTTGAACGACCGCCTCATAGAGCGGCTTGCCCGGCCCCAGCAAATGCTCCTGGCCGAACACTTCGTCCAGCGAGGTTGGCCGCAGACGATCCGCGAGCGGCTGATTTAAAGACGCCAACGCGGTCATCCAGCGTGAATCGTCGGACGGTTACCGGGGCTTGCCGATCACGTCCACGCCCTTGGGCGGAACGAACTGAAAGATCGAAGGGGAAAGCGGGACGCCATATTCGCTTTCGCGAAAGCGAATCACCGTCAGTTGGCCGAACTGGTCGTACAGATCCATCGCCTGTACGCCGGCATCGTCCAGCCCCACCTCGACCTTGAGAAAATCGCCCTGCTTGTCCTTGGGCAAGAGCTCCACCCACTGCAATCCCTCGCGAGGTGGTTTTTCGAGCACCGTATACCTTTTCGAGAGCGACTTCGGGTTCGTCAGGATGGCCGCCGGGGAAGCGCCCAGCGCCTGGGACAACGGCTTGACTGTCACCTGCTCCAGCTCGATGTCGTAGATCCACATGTTCTTGCCGTCGGAAATGATCTTCTGCGGCGCGGGAGACTCGTATTCCCAGAAAAATCGCCCCGGACGCAGCAGACGGAATGCGCCATACGAGGTCTGGGTAATCTTGCCCTGGTCGCTGACCACTTCCTGGGTAAAGACCGCCTTGAGCGACTTGACCTTGTTCATGAAGTGATTGAGGTACTCGGTGCCGCTGACGGCGTGGGCCGATGAAGCGAACAACAGCAGGGCGCTCGCCAGTATTGACTTGTATTTCATTGTGACTTCCTTCTTGCGCATTATTGGTATATTCCCCTCTCGCACAAGGCGCGAGAGGTGGAGAACCATACTTCGCCGGGACTGAACCATCGCTGAAAACGGCTTCGACCAGGCAGTTCAAACTTCCGGCGGCGGGGGCGCCAGCACTTCTCTCGAACCGCTGCCCCGCACCGCGCTGATGACGCCATCGGCCTCCATTTGCTCGATCATCCGGGCGGCCCGATTGTAGCCGACCTTCAAACGCCTCTGCACATAGGAGATCGAGGCTTTCCGGGATTCGGTAACAATCGCCACGGCCTGATCGTACAGGGCGTCGGTGTCGCCCTCACCCTTGCCGATGGGCTCCAGACCGGGAATGGCCGCCTCTCCGGCCTCCGGCTCCTCCAGAATCTCGTCCAGGTAATCCGGCTTGCCTTGCTGACGCAGAAAGTCCGCTTCCTGGTGAACCTCGTGATCCG
>DRPO01000094.1 GCA_011330835.1 Gammaproteobacteria bacterium
AGTCAGGAATCAGGTAGTTATGGAACAAGCCGCGAAGCTGTCGCCAGAAACGGCATTTGCTCTTGGCTTGCGCTTGGGCGGTAATCTGGGACACCCAATGAATCGTCGCTTTTCAAAATCCGCGCTCATCCGCGTAATCGGCGGATTCCTCTTTCGCGCCAAACCCGCTATGCGCCCGCCACATCCCCAGCCCCCCCTTACGCCCCCGGTTAGTTCCGGATACTGGAAACTCGCCTCGTTCTCGGCTATTCTGCGCAGTCCGTCACACTGATCGATTCGTCAGTGTGCGTGAGTGACGACCCACCGTTGCTCCGACCGTTTGGTTCGGGGCGATGACAGCCCTCGGAGCGAGGGTCAGGGATTCGCGCTGCCACCCGCGTTCGTCGACAGGTCGCCATGCCGCGAACGCGCTTCGTGGCTTCCCTTTGCCAGGTCGATAGTCCGCCCTTCCATGCTCTGGGGAGAATGAAAGTGGCAAGCATTAAAACAACCTGAAACCGCGGCATTCAGAACGAGAATTCAGAAGATATGCTGGCTCCGGCATGGTCTTGTTCGGCCCGAGTCTGGAGATCGCGGTTTCAGTTCAACCAGCGAGGTTACTGCATGGGCCAGTTCGGCTTACCAGAACAACAGGGTTTGTATGATCCGAAAAACGAGCATGACGCTTGCGGCGTTGGCTTTGTTTGCGACATCAAGAACAGGAAATCACACGATATCATCGCCCAGGGTCTGGAGATTCTGAAGAATCTGACCCATCGCGGCGCGGTGGGCGCGGATCCGAAGGCGGGCGATGGCGCGGGCATTCTGATCCAGTTGCCCCATGATTTTCTCGTGGCGGCGACCGAATTCGCTCTGCCCGAGGAAGGCCATTATGCGGTGGGTTCGCTGTTCCTGCCCCGCGATGAGGCGCTGCGCGGCTTTATCGAGCAGACGGTGGAGCAGTTCATCCAGCAGGAAAACCAGACTCTGCTCGGCTGGCGGGATGTGCCGGTGGACAATAGCTGCCTCGGCTACTCGGTGCTGCCGACCGAGCCGGTGATGCGCCAGGTTTTCATCGGGCGCGGCGAGGATTGCGCCGACCAGGATGACTTCGAGCGCAAGCTGTTTGTCATTCGCAAGCAGATCGAGACGACCGTGTACCAGTCCGGTCGCGAGGGCGCCAAGGCGTTCTATATTCCCACCCTGTCGTCGCGCCTGCTGTCCTACAAGGGGCTGCTGCTGTCCGACCAGGTGGCGGCCTATTACCAGGATCTCAACGATGAGCGCATGGTGTCGGCGCTGGCGCTGGTTCACCAGCGGTTCGCGACCAATACCTTCCCGACCTGGGATCTGGCGCAACCGTTCCGCATGATCGCCCACAATGGCGAGATCAATACCGTGCGCGGCAATATCAACTGGATGGCGGCCCGGCGCCACGCGATGAAGTCGCCGCTGTTCGGCGATGACATCGACAAGCTGTGGCCGATGATCCGCGATGACCAGTCCGACTCGGCCAGCTTCGACAACGCGCTGGAGTTGCTGCTGCTCGGCGGCTATTCGCTGGGGCATGCGATGATGATGCTGATCCCCGAAGCGTGGTCCGGCAACCCGCTGATGGACAGCAAGCGCCGCGCTTTCTACGAATACCACGCCGCGCTGATGGAGCCCTGGGATGGCCCGGCGGCGGTGGCCTTCACGGATGGCCGCCAGATCGGCGCGACGCTGGATCGCAACGGTCTGCGCCCGGCCCGCTACCTGATCACCAGCGATGATCGCGTCGTGATGGCTTCCGAAATGGGCGTGCTGCCGATACCGGAAGAGAAGATCATCAAGAAATGGCGCCTGCAACCTGGCAAGATGTTTTTGATCGACCTTGAACAGGGTCGCATCATCGACGACGCCGAATTGAAGGAAGACCTGGCCTCCCGCCAGCCCTACCAGGATTGGCTCGACCAGACCCAGATCCGGCTCAAGGATCTGCCCGCCGGCGTCAGCCCGATGCCCGCGCCGGAAGATGTGCTGCTCAACCGCCAGCAGGCCTTCGGCTTTACCCAGGAGGACATCAAGTTCCTGATGGCGCCGATGGCGCTCAACGGCCAGGAGGCCATCGGCTCGATGGGGGCCGACAATCCGCCGGCGGTGCTGTCGTCCAAACCCAAGCCGCTGGCGAACTATTTCAAGCAGAATTTCGCCCAGGTCACCAACCCGCCGATCGACCCGATCCGCGAGGAAGTGGTCATGTCGCTGGTGTCGCTGATCGGTCCGCGCCCCAACCTGCTGGGCAAGGATCAGGGCGGCGAACACATGCGCCTGGAAGTCTCCCAGCCGATCCTGACCAACAAGGACCTGGAGCGGGTGCGCGCGGTGGAATACAGCACCGACGGCGCGTTCCGCACCATGACGCTTTCGCTGCTGTTCCCGGCCAGCGAGGGCGCGGACGGCATGAAGCCGGCGCTGGAGCGCACCTGCCGGGCGGCGGAGGACGCCGTTCGCAAGGGCTTCAACATTATCATTCTGTCCGACCGGGGCGTGGACGCCGACAATATCCCGATCCCGGCGCTGCTGGCCACGGCGGCGGTTCATCATCATCTGATCCGGGCCGGCCTGCGGACTTCCACCGGGCTGGTGGTGGAGACCGGCGCGGCGCGCGAGGTGCACCATTTCGCCACCCTCGCCGGCTATGGCGCGGAGGCGATCAACCCCTATCTGGCGTTTGAAACACTGTCCGCCTCGGATCTCGATGGCGACGAGGAGGAATGCCACGCCCACTACGTCAAGGCGATCGGCAAGGGGCTGCACAAGGTCATGTCCAAGATGGGCATTTCGACCTACCAGTCTTATTGCGGCGCGCAGATTTTCGACGCGGTCGGGCTCAGCAGCGAGTTCGTCAACGAATATTTCACCGGCACGGCCACCCGCATCGAAGGCATCGGCATCGAGGAAGTCGCCGCCGAGGCGGTGCGCTGGCATCGCGACGCCTTTGGCGACAACCCGATCTACCAGGACGCGCTCGACGTGGGCGGCGATTACGCCTTCCGCCAACGCGGCGAACATCACATCTGGACGCCCAAGACCATCGCCAAGTTGCAGCACGCCACGCGCGCTAACAACTACGACACCTACAAGGAGTTCGCCCAGGCCATCAACGAGCAGAACGAGGCCCTGCTGACCTTTCGCGGCCTGTTCAGCTTCAAGAAAACCGAGCCGGTTCCGCTGGACGAGGTCGAGCCGGCGGCGGAGATCGTCAAGCGTTTCGCCACCGGCGCCATGTCTTTCGGATCGATCTCCTACGAGGCGCACACCACGCTGGCCATCGCGATGAACCAGATCGGCGGCAAATCCAACACCGGCGAGGGCGGCGAGCTGCGCGAACGCTTTCAGCCGCTGGAGGACGGCTCGCCCAACCCGCTGCGCTCGGCGATCAAGCAGGTCGCCTCTGGGCGCTTCGGCGTGACCGTCGAATACCTGGCCAACTCGGACGACATCCAGATCAAGATGGCGCAGGGCGCCAAGCCCGGCGAAGGCGGCCAGTTGCCCGGCCACAAGGTGGATCAGGTCATCGCCAAGGTGCGCCACTCCACGCCGGGCGTGGGGCTGATCTCGCCGCCGCCGCACCATGACATCTATTCGATCGAGGATCTGGCCCAGCTGATCCACGACCTGAAGAACACCAATCCGCGCGCGCGGATCTCGGTCAAGCTGGTCTCGGAAGTCGGCGTGGGCACCGTCGCCGCCGGCGTGACCAAGGCGCATGCCGACCACATCACCATCGCCGGCTATGACGGCGGCACCGGCGCCTCGCCGCTGACCTCGATCAAGCACGCCGGTTCGCCGTGGGAGCTGGGGCTGGCGGAAACGCACCAGACCCTGCTGCTCAACAACCTGCGCGGTCGCGTGTCGGTGCAGGTGGACGGCGGCCTGCGCACCGGGCGCGACGTGGTCATCGGCGCCCTGCTCGGCGCGGACGAGTTCGGTTTCGCCACCGCGCCGCTGATCGTCGAGGGCTGCCTGATGATGCGCAAATGCCATCTCAACACCTGCCCGGTGGGCATCGCCACCCAGGATCCGGTGCTGCGCAAGCGATTCACCGGCAAGCCCGAGCATGTGGTCAATTATTTCTTCATGGTCGCGGAGGAAATCCGCGAACTGATGGCCCAGCTTGGCTTCCGCAAGTTCAACGACATGATCGGCCGCTCCGATCTGCTGGAGAAGCGCCAGGCGCTGGAACACTGGAAGGCCCAGGGTCTCGATTTCACGCAGGTCTTCCACCGTCCGGAAGTCGGCGACGATGTGGCGACCTACAACTGCGAAACCCAGGATCACGGCCTCGACAAGTCCATCGACCACCAGTTGATCGAACAGGCCAAGGCCGCGCTGGAGGCCAAGCAGCCGGTCAAGATCGAGCTGCCGATCCGCAACACCAACCGCAGCTTCGGCACGCTGCTGTCGGGTGAGATCGCCAAGCGCTGGGGCATGGAAGGGCTGCCGGAAGACTGCATCCATATCAAGGCGAAAGGCTCAGCCGGGCAGTCCCTGGGCGCCTGGCTCGCCAGCGGCGTCACGCTGGAGATCGAGGGCGAAGGCAACGACTATGTCGGCAAGGGGCTTTCGGGCGGACGCATCATCGTCTATCCGCCGGCGGAAAGCCGGATTGGCGCCGCCGAGGACAATATCATCGTCGGCAACACCGTGCTCTACGGCGCGATCTCGGGCGAATGTTTCTTCCGGGGCGTGGCCGGCGAGCGCTTTTGCGTGCGCAATTCCGGCGCCACGGCGGTGGTCGAGGGCGTGGGCGACCACGGCTGCGAATACATGACCGGCGGCATCGTCGTGGTGCTGGGTCCGACGGGGCGCAATTTCGCGGCCGGCATGTCGGGCGGCATCGCCTATGTGCTCAGCGAAAACGGCGATCTGGAGGACTACTGCAACCTGGCTCAGGTCGAGCTGGAGCCGGTGCTGGAGGATGACGAATCGCTGGAGCAGACCGAGCACCAGGGCGGCGACCTGGAGACCCACGGCTGGGTCGATGTCAGCCATGACATGACGCGCCACGACGCCATCCGTCTCAAGCAACTGATCCAGAAGCATCTGCATTACACCAACAGCGCGGTGGCGCGGAAGATTCTCGACAACTGGAGCGATTACCTGCCCCGGTTCGTCAAGGTCATGCCGGTGGAATACCGCCGCGCCCTGCTGGAGATGCAACAACTCGCCGCCGCCAACGAAGGAGATTCACACAATGGGTAAACCCACCGGATTTCTCGAGATCGACCGCCTCGACCGCGGCTATGCGCCCGTTGGCGACCGGATCAGGCATTTCAAGGAGTTCGTCATCCCCCTCAAGGAGGAGGAAGTGCGGGATCAGGGCGCGCGCTGCATGGACTGCGGCATTCCGTTCTGTCACGAGGGCTGCCCGGTCAACAACATCATTCCCGAGTGGAACGACCTGGTCTACCGGGGCGACTGGCAAAAGGCGCTGAAAACGCTGCATTCGACCAACAACTTCCCCGAGATTACCGGTCGCATCTGCCCCGCGCCCTGCCAGGAAAGCTGCGTGCTCAATCTCCAGGACCAGCCGGTGGCGATCAAGACCATCGAATGCGCCATCGCCGACATGGGCTGGGACGAAAAGTGGATCAAGCCCAAGGTCCCCCTGCATCGCACCGGCAAGCGCGTCGCCGTGGTCGGCTCCGGGCCCGCCGGACTGGCCGCCGCGCAGCAACTGGCGCGGGCCGGACATCACGTTATCGTCTTCGAACGGCAGGAGCGCATCGGCGGCCTGCTGCGCTTCGGCATTCCCGATTTCAAGCTGGACAAAAGCATCATCGATCGCCGCGTCAGCCAGATGATGACCGAGGGCGTCAAGTTCCGCACCCACGTCGAGGTCGGCGTCGACATCCCGGCCTCCGACCTGGTGCGCGATTTCGACGCCGTGGTGCTGACCGGCGGTTCGGAGCAGCCCCGCGACCTGCCCGTCCCCGGTCGGGATCTCGACGGCGTCCACTTCGCCATGGACTTCCTGCGCGCCCACTCCAAGCGCGTTCAGGGGCTCCACGTACCCGACGACCAGTTCATCGACGCCGCCGGCAAGCACGTCGTCGTCATTGGCGGCGGCGATACCGGCTCTGACTGCATCGGCACCTCGATCCGTCAGGGCGCGCTGTCGGTCACCCAACTCGAAATCCTGCCCAAGCCGCCCGAGAAGGAGGACAAGCTGCTGACCTGGCCCGAATGGCCCAACAAATTCCGCACCTCCACCTCCCAGGAAGAAGGCTGCGAGCGGATGTTCTCGGTCGCCACCAAGGAATTCCTCGGCAAGGACGGCAAACTCACGGGCATTCGCTGCGTCAAGGTCGAATGGAACCGCGACGACAACGGCCAGTGGCAAATGTCCGAGATCGAAGGCTCCGAGTTCGAACTCAAGGCCGACCTGGTCACCCTCGCGATGGGCTTCCTCCACCCGGTCCACGAAGGCATGCTCAAGGAACTGGGCGTCGAACTCGACCCGCGCGGCAACGTCAAGGGCGACACCGAAGGCGCCAACGCCTACCACACCTCGCTGGACAAGGTCTTCAGCGCCGGCGACATGCGCCGGGGCCAATCGCTGGTCGTCTGGGCCATCCGCGAAGGCCGCCAATGCGCCCGCGCCGTGGACGAATACCTGATGGGCCATTCCGAACTGCCGCGCTAACGGATTGCTGGCGCTCTTGCGGAGCGCCCCGTCATTCCCGCGAACGGGAAATCGACAGGCTCAACCTGGATTCCGGGTCTTCGCTCCACTCAGCCCGGAATGACGGGGGCGACGGGCTGGCCGGCTTTCGTTCAGATTGGCAACCTTCCCATCGCCGACCCGCCCCGTCATTCCCGTGAACGCGGGAATCCAGAGCCCCGGCCTGCCCTCCCTCTGAATATCCCCTAAGAGAGATAGTTGCCGCCCTGGAAATACGGTAAAAATGGCGCCCATGTTTGTATCAATCGAAGCATGGGACAAGAATCATGGCAGCACTAGATTCAGTTGAAAGAACCGAAAACGGCTACTTGGTCAACGCCAGCGACTGGAACGAGGAAATCGCCGCTGAGCTGTTCGCCGAAGAAGGCATCGAGCCCACCGACGAGCACTGGGACGTTGTTCGCTTCGTCCGGGAGCAGACGCTGGAGGGCAGCGAACCCAACGAGCGCCAGATCATGAAAGAGATGAGCAAGCGCTGGGGCAGAAAGCTCAAGGCCAAGGATATGTACGAACTGTTTCCGCTGATGCCTTCAAAGCAGGGGCTCAAGATTGGCGGATGCCCCCAGAGCACCCGCAAGGGCGGCTACTGACAGCCCTCCCGAACCGAATTCACGAGGCGACTGACCCGCCCTCCTGAAAGACTTCAAACCGACTATCGAGGTAAGCCCAATGACCAAGCAAGAGAAAATCCAGAAAATGCTGGAGATGCAGAAGCAATTCATGGCCCTGGAGCATGAAAAAGGCATCGAGGCAGTAGACTATTTCACGCCCCAGGAAGGCCACCCCCTGTACGGCTATCGCGAAGAGTACAACAAGCTCGCCATGGAAGTCGTCGACGACGCTCACGGCGAGGTTGGCTCGCAGCGATAAGCCAACCTGGACTTCCTGCAAAAAGCGCGCCTTTCACGGCGCGTTTTTTTATACCTCTCCCGACCGGATCAACGCCCCGCCATCTGATCCAGCTCCTCCCAGCGCTGATAGGCTTTTTCCAGCGCCGACTCGATCTCCGCCAACGCCGCTTGCTCCGAAGCGATCAGTTCGCGACTCTGCTGATAGAACGCCGGATCGCTCATCCTTTCATGAATCTCCGCCTGACGATCTTCCAGCTTTTCTATCGTTTCCGGCAAGGCGTCCAGCTCCCGCTGGTCCTTGTAACTGAGCTTGCGCGGGGCGGGCGCCGCCTTGCGGCGCGCCGCCGGCTGTTTGCTCCCGGCTTCAGATCGGGGTTCTGGCCGCTGGCGCAACCAGTCCGAGTAGCCGCCGACATATTCCCTGATCCGGCCTGGCGATTCGAACACCAGTGAGGATGTCGCCACCCGATCGATGAATTCCCGGTCATGGCTGATCAGCAACACGGTTCCCTGATAGTCCGCCAGCAATTCTTCCAGCAGTTCCAGCGTCTCGATATCGAGATCGTTGGTCGGTTCGTCCAGCACCAGCAGGTTGGACGGCCTGGCGAACAGTTTCGCCAGCAGCAGGCGATTGGTTTCCCCGCCAGAAAGCCGGGTAATCGGCGCCCGCGCCCGCCGGGGAGAGAACAGGAAATCCTGGAGGTAGCTGATGACATGCCTGGACTTGCCATTGATCGTGACCGAGTCGGAGCCGCCGGCGACATTTTCCAGCGCGGTTTTGCCGGGGTCGAGCGATTGCCGCAACTGGTCGAAGTAGGCGATCCGCAACCGCGTTCCCAGCTTCAGCTTGCCCGCATCGGGCGACAACTCCCCCAGCAAAACCCTGACGAGCGTCGATTTGCCACAGCCATTGGGGCCGATAATGCCCACCCGATCGCCGCGCAGGATAGTGGTTGAAAAATCACGGAACACCGGTTCGCCATCGTAGCTGAACGCCAGATTCTCCGCTTCCACGACCACCTTGCCGGATCGCTCCGCGGACTCATTGGCCGCGATGCGCGCCCTGCCCGGCTGATCCCGACGCCGCCGGCGCTCCTCCCGCAGTTTTTTCAGCGCCCGCACCCTGCCCTCGTTGCGCGTGCGGCGCGCCTTGATGCCCTGGCGAATCCAGGCCTCCTCGATCGCCAGCTTCCGATCGAACTCGGCCTGCCGCTTTTCCTCGGCCTCAAGCGCGGCCTGCTTGCGCTGCAAGTACAGGTCATAGTCGCCGGGCCAGGAGGTGAGCCGGCCCCGGTCGATGTCCACGATCCGCGTCGCCAGGCGTCGCAGAAAGGCGCGATCATGGGTGACGAAAATCAGCGTCAGCCCGGAACCCAGCAGGAACTCCTCCAGCCACTGTATCGATTCGATATCCAGGTGGTTGCTGGGCTCGTCCAGCAACAGCAATTGGGGGTCGGTCACCAGCGCCCGCGCCAGCAGCACGCGCCGCGCCAGCCCGCCGGACAACGTGGACACCTCGGCCTCGGCGGGCAGTTGCAGACGGGACAAGACCTCGCTCACGCGCTGCTCCAGACGCCAGCCGTCCAGCGCCTCGATACGCGACTGCAACGTCGCCAGACGGCTCATCGCCTCGTCATCCTCGCAGTCGGCCGCCACGCGGTGATACTCCGCGATAAGCGCGCCAACTTCCCCCAGACCGTCAGCCGCCACGCGCTCGACACTGCCCGAAAGATTGCGCGGCACATCCTGCTGCAACTTCGCGATTCGCAGCGAGTCCACGCCGCTGACCTCGCCATCGTCGACCGCGACCTCCCCGGCAATGATCTTCAGCAGCGTCGACTTTCCCTCGCCATTGCGTCCCAGCAACGCAACCCGCTCGCCAGGCTCGACAGTGAAATCGACGCCATCCAGCAACGGTTGCTCGCCATAGCTCAGATGGATGTTTTGCAAGCGAATCAGTGGCACGGTTCAAAGATAAATGTGACAAACGGTAGAATATAGCCCGCTCAAGTGAAAATGTGATCCGCTCCAGCGGATCGGGCGAATGAAAAGGTTATTCTGGATCAAAGAATAACATTGCATCCATTGAGAAGCCGCAATGCAAGTCAATATCAAAGAACGCCCGGCCCAGGTTGAAATCAAGGAACTCCCTGACTACCACGTTGCCTATATCCGCCGGTTTGGCGAATACGGAGCGGAAATCGGCGCCTCGTTCGGCAAGCTGCTCCAGTGGGCAAAACCCCGTGGGCTGGTAGAGAACGGAACAACGCTTTCGGTCTTCTGGGACAACCCGGACATCACCCCGCCGGAAAACTGCCGCACCGACGCCTGCATCACCGTCCCCGGCAGCACCGAAGCCTGGGGCGATATCAAGCTGCAAACCCTGCCCGGCGGCCTGTGCGCGATCCATCACACCGAGGCAACCAACAGCGAACTGCTGGAAGCCTGGCAATGGATGTTCAAGCATTGGCTCCCCAACAGCGGCTACGCGCCAGCCAATCGCCCGCCTTTCGAACTGTACTACAACGACGCGGCGCTCCACCCGGAACACAAATGGATCGTCGACATCTGCGTTCCGATCGCGGCGTACTGAGTTCCCCCAGCAATCGCTGGAGAACAGGCCGACCTCGATACCGGGCCGCGTTGTTGTCCCTCGGACAATTCGTGCTGGATGTTGTGTGGAACCCAGGCCGCTTGTATCCTCCGCTTCGATCCCCACTTACCACGTATCATGAAAAACGCCATGAACCCAGATGACATCAAGGCATTGATCGAGGCCGCCCTTCCCGGCGCGACGGTTTCCGTTTCCGGCGAAGGCGGGAAATACGAGGCTACCGTGATCAGCGACGCATTCGACGGCATGAATACCGTCAAGCGCCACCAGCGCGTGTACCAGATCGTCAATGAGCACATCGCCAGCGG
>DRPO01000095.1 GCA_011330835.1 Gammaproteobacteria bacterium
GCCTTGTCCAGCGAACGGTAGATTTCAGCCCCCGGGGACTCGGAATCGTGACAGGATGGGTCTGCAGGCATGGGAGATGCTAACTTAAATAATAATCATTCTTATTTTAATCCCGAGCAGTCCCATTGTCCATTCCCCTGATACTACCAAGGCAAGAACTTGTTCATCTTGGACATGGGTTTGGAGATGTTGTGATTCAACTGGCCCAGATCCCAGGACATCGCGTTGATATTCTGGGACATGCTAGCGACCGATCTGTTCAGCCCCGCCATTTCCTGCACCATCGTCGGCATGTGGCCGAGATGGTCCATGCGCGTCGCGATCGTCGAAATGTCGTCCGACATGCTGCTGACCCGCGTGGTCAGGGTGTCCACGCTGTGGGAGATATCATCCAGATGGGAGGTAAAGTCGGTCATGTGCAGCCCCATCTGCGGATCAATGGCCGCGGCGATACTCTTCATGTCGTTGGTCAGGCTGTAAACCAGGTAAAAACCATACCCGGCCAGCAGAATGAAGGCGAACAGGATAGGGTAGACGATCATTTCCCATCGGCGCGCGCTGCGCTCGAATACGTCGAGAAAGCGCTCCAGCGATTCGTCCCGGGAACGGGGACCCTCCCCCTCGGGCAACTCGGCCAGTGGGTCGATCACATCGCAGGTCTGGGGGCTTTCTTCGACTTCAACATCAATCGTAGGATTACGCATCGACCAACAGCTCCGGGACATGCCACGCAAAATTCGAGAAACAAGACTACCACAGGAGACAATGCCAACAAATCAATCCAGGGTCCCGGACGCATTTCTCCCATTAATTCGTTGACGCAAATCAATAAACGCCCGCGACCAGGCCATTGTCAACGCCCTATCGCGCCCGTGGCCCACAAGGCTTGTTCCGGGCGGAGCTTCAAACCGACTTGCAGATTGACGTCGGGGGAGGCGCTGACCTGAATGTCCTCGGTCACCGCGACGACCAGCCAGGCGCCAGGATAGATCCGCCACTGTCCGCCAAGGGTCAGCAACGTCGCGCTGCCCAGCAATTTCAGCCCGCCACCGCGAAAAACGCGGCTGCGCCAATCAAGCTGCGATGAAAGTCGAAACGCTGGTCTGATGCGCCAGGTCAGTGCGGCGGCTCCAAAGGCAACACCGGCGCGACGCGCGCCCAGAGGCGTTTCGCGACCACCAGGTTGCCAGAGCGCGCCGACGTCCGTGCTCCAGGACCAGTCGTTTCCTGGACGCCACACCGTCGACAGCCAACCGGCCAGACTGGCCTGGCCCGCGCCCAGCAATTGCGAGTCCTCACCGACTGGAAGCCTGAGCCTTGCGTACCAGACGCGCGACGCATTGGCGTCATCTCGTGTGATGCGGCCCGCCAGCAGCGAGGGATCGCCGAAACCGGACACTGGCCTTTCGAGCAACAGACGCGTTTCGCCCTTACGGTCATACTGGATCAAAAACCGGTTGTCCGGCTGGCTGGGGCGCTCGCCGTTGGGCAACCCCAAAGTCTGGTGATACTCGCTCAGGAACCGATCCAGTCGCCCGCCGCCTCGGGAGATCCAGGGCAGAGACAGACCAAACAGCCATTGTTCGCGAAACCGCCTTCTCCAGTGCAGTTCCAGATCGACCGTCTCCTCGTCCAGCAGCAGAAACTCGTCGCCGCCCCGAGCCCCCTGCCGGTTCAGCGTATTGCTCACGTTAAGATTGAAATCGAATACCGAGGCGCCATTGGATGGCGGCGGGGCATCCGAAAGAACATCCAGCGTCCCGACAACAAGCGGATTCCGGTCCGCCACGAGGAAAGGCGCGGCTTCCGACGAAACGGTCGTCAGCCACCATAAACCGTGGAGCAGCATGATTTGAAAAAGGAGCTTGATGCGATTCATGCCAGCGAACGTGAACCCGCGCGATAATTCCGCGGAACCGGCTTACCGAAAAGCGACAACAGCGAACATGGCCCTCGACGGATGTTGAATTCTCGCCATTCCATTCCGTGGCCGCCAACACTGGGAGTTCATCCGGCGGACATCATTCTTCCTGAATGATGCCCCGCTTCCATGATCCGTGGACAGCCTGACTCCGGGAAGGCCATGATCGCTGTTGTCCTGTTCAACCCGCTGTTGCGTCGATTTACCGATTGGCGCTCGATGGAAACCGGGTTGCGAAAACCTGGGTCCAATAGCTCGGATAGACGACTCTGTCGGTGAACGCCACCGCCGATCCAAACTCCCTGAAATCCGGGTTCATGATATTGGCGCAATGCCCGGGACTGCCCAGCAGGGCGGTGACCGTCTGGCTTTCATCCGAATATCCCGCCGCGATGTTTTCTCCCACGGCGCGCCATGAATATCCGGTCGCCGTGACCCGGTCGCTGACCTTCAAGCCATCGGAACCGGTATGGCTGAAGAAGTTGTTGCCGCTCATGTCCTGGCTGTGAACACGGGCCGCGTCCGCTAGCTGGCAATTCCAGGTCAGCGGTTGAGCGGCGCCGAAGGCTTCGTCGCCACAGTTGCGAGCGGTCGCGCGCGCCTCGTTGACGAGGGTCAGCATGGCCTGCTGATCCGCCGTCGGCGTACAGCCTTCCGGTTCGTGGACTGGCGTTGAGGCCGTCGAGCCGCTTGGGATCGCGGGCGGCTCCACGGAACTGGAGCCCCCGCCAGCAGGCGGCAGATTCAGATCGCCCAGAGGGCTGTTCAGCCCGGCGTCACAACCGGCCAGACCTCCCGATACCAATAAGCCCGTGATCAGGGCGACTTTCCATTTCATACAAAAATTTCCTTACTGCGTCACACAGCGAGTTCGTCCTGAATGGACGGCGAAAGTTTCAGCATTCGCCCCGATTGTAGACAAACGGTCGGGAATTGGCGACAAGACAGGTCACTCTTGAGCCAGGCGCAACAGCGCGGCGACGCTCATCGCATCGGTGATCTCGCCGCGCCTGACCATATCCACCGCTTCGCCGAGTGGCAGTTTTCGGGTTGTAATGTCTTCGGTCTCGTCCAGATGACGCCGGCCCGGCCTGAGATCTCGCGCAACGTAGACGAAGCCTTCTTCATCGGTGACCGAATTGGACAGGTGCAAACGCATCAGCAACTCGAAATTTTCCGCCACCAGACCGGTCTCTTCCTCCAGTTCTCGCCGCGCGGTCTCCACCGGGGTTTCTCCCTCGGGCGAGCCGCCTTCGGGAATCTCCCAGGAATAGGCGCCGAGGGTGTAGCGGTGTTGGCCAACCAGCCAGGTATTCCCCTCGCCATCCAGCGGCACAACGCCAACCGCCTGATTTCTGAAACAAACTTTTCCGTAAAGGTTTTCGTTGCCAGCCGGATTGATGACCTGATGCTCCTCAACTCTCATCCAGGGATTTTCGTAGACTGTTCTGGTGGCGATATGCCGCCAGGGATTGCGCTTGTGGGTCATGGATCAAACAGGAAACGCCGATAACGACGACGAGGGGGGGATCAGCGGCAATAAGAAACGGACGCCGGGGAAACGCCGCACCTGGTTTGGGCGTTGACATGTCCGGCCTGAAGCAAAACAACCAGAAAAATGACGGTTCCAATCAAGATTCGCATGGCGCTCCCCTGTTGTTTGCCGATCGACGTGACCTGCTGCCGACAGCGTCATGGCGTCTTCTCTCAGGGCGTTTCAGGCAACGCCACGAACCGGGAATGTCGCCACTGCCGTGAAAGATGGTTCTCAGTGCAGCGTCAGCGACGATTTTAACACGTTTTTGCAACTGTGTTGTACCTCTCCCGACCCAAAATACCCCACGCCACTATGCCCGCGTTATCAATAGTTTCATATATTGTCGCGCTCAGTCGGCGCCTACCGACTGTTCCCTCTGCGAGGGTTAGGGCGCTCCACGACCGAATCCCCACCGCCCCCTATCCGTCATTCCGGGCTGAGTGGAACGAAGACCCGGAATCCAGGACGAGGCGCTGGATTCCCGCTTTCGCGGGAATGACGAGGTGGGCGGGAATGACGGAGGGAGCTCGGTGACGGAGTGAAACGCCCACATCAATCCTCCCCCCACAAGCTGGAAGGGCGCCCCTTGGCCCCGCTTGACTAAACAGCATTGTGACGCGCCTCATCTCGGGATACAGGGTGCGGGTACTTCCGCAACTGTTGATATAACGCCTTGCTCCCGACGAAAACCTTCGCGCCTTGAACGGGGTATTCTGATCGCGAGAGGTATATTTCTATTTTTCGGGCCGGGGAATCTTGAGATCGGCGCGGGTTTCGATCGCGCGATTGACGGCGTCGATCTCTCGCCGGGTATAGCTGGATCGAATGCCGGCCAGGGCGCTTTCATCACTGTCGGACAGCTGGATTTCGGGCGTTTCCACGCGATTGACCTGCAACAGCGCATAGCGTCCGTCGCCCAGCGCCCTGCCATCAACCGAAGGCTTGCCATCGACGGGGGGATTCATCGTAAACAATGCTTGAGCTATTTCCGGCGGGACCGCCCTGGCGTTCCGATCGACCAGGCCGGGCGCCTCGACCGGGACGCCCAGGGATTTCGCCACCTCGGACAGGCTCGCGCCCGCCTTTAGCGCCTTCAGCTTTTGTTCTCCCGTCTCACGGGCGAGTTTGCGCGCCGCTTCGCGTTTCAACTGGGCCGCGATTTCATCGCGCACGGCTTCCAGAGGACGCGGACGCGCCGCTTCGCGCTCCACGACCCGAACCACGATCTGGCGACCATCCTCGGTTTCGACCACTTCGCTGTTGCTGCCCTCAAGCACCGAGGGCGTGAACGCGGCGGCCCTGACCTTGGGATTGTCCGCAATCCCCTTGCCTGCCTTGCGCGTTACCCAGCCGGTTTCCTGAACCTTGACGCCAACCGCGTCGGCCGCCGGCTCCAGAGAATCGGGCGACTCATAGGAAAGCGTGAGCAGTTGTTCGGTCTTGTCCACCAGCATCCGGTTGGCTTCGCGCGAGCGGTATTCCTTTTCGATCGCCCCCTTGGCCTCCTCGAAACTCTGCTGCTTCTTGGGGATGATTTTCTCCACCTTGATGAGATGGATGCCTTGGGCGGTTTGCACCGGCTGGCTGACGGCGCCCTCGGCGAGGCCAAACAGCGCCTTCTCGAAAACGGGGTCCATGTCCCCGGGAGCAATGGTCCCAAGGTCGCCACCGCGCTTGGCGGACAACTTGTCCTCGGAAACCTGTTCGGCCAGCGTTTCGAAGGATTCGCCCTGCTCGATCCGCTCGCGCAGTTTTTTCGCCTTCGCCTTCGCTTCCGCGATCTGGCTTTCACTCGCCTCGGGCGGCAGTTTGATCAGGATATGGCGCGCCTTGCGCGTCTCTGGCGTCGCATAGACTTCCTTTTCCTCCTCGTAGAGATTCCGCAACGCTTCTTCAGTCACCTCGACCTGTTGTTCCAACGCCGAGGCGTCGAGAACGATATAAGCGAGTTTGACGCGTTCCTCCGTCAGATAACGTTGCTGATTTTTCTTGTAGTAGTCCGCGATCTGCTCTTCGGTGACCTGGACCTTGTCCTCGAAACTGGCCGGATCGATCACCGCCCAGGCCACGTCGCGTTTCTGCCGTTTCAGCGCTAGATATTTCCCGCCGGTTGCCGGGGAGACAAACTCGGTCTCCGCCAGCGCCTTCTGGAACTGGCTGGTCTGCATCTCCAGCCTGACATTGTGCTCATAACCCGCCTTGCTGATTCTCTGCGCCTTGAGCAACTGATCGTAACGCCCCTTGCTGAATTTACCATCCACCTGAAAAGCCGGTTCAGACTGGATTCGCGACGCCAACTGCGCATCGGAAATCCGGAACCCGGCCTTGTCCGCATACTGCTTTTGCAATTCATTCTGAATCAACCCGCCGAGCACCTGACGACGAATCGCCTCCCCTTCCAGCATCGCGGGCGGCGCATTGCCGCCGAACATTTGCCGAAGGCGCTGCTGCTGGATCTTCACGGCGCGCTGCAGTTCGGTATTGGTGATCTCCACACCGTTGACCGACGCGACCACCTGATCCCCGCCGACGTGGAGGTATTGCTGGATACCCCACAACATGAACGGAATACTGATCAAACCGATGACGAGGTACGCGAAAAGACCTTGCGATTTGTCTCTGATGGATTGAAGCATGCTCAATACCGACGAAGAAAAAGATCCGGGATTTTATACTGTTTTTGAGCGCGATGCTTCCTGGCCTTCCGAAAAACCCAGGCAGTCCAAACAAAAAAAGACGCCCCAAAAGGGGCGTCTTTTCGAATAATGGCGGAGCGGACGGGACTCGAACCCGCGACCCCCGGCGTGACAGGCCGGTATTCTAACCAACTGAACTACCGCTCCGGATCTGGTGGGTGCTGAGAGATTCGAACTCCCGACCCTCTCCTTGTAAGGGAGATGCTCTACCAACTGAGCTAAGCACCCGGCTATCAGGCTCCCTGACAGAAGGCGCGCTAGTTTACGGCATCCTTCAGCGCTTTGCCAGCCTTGAAACCGGGAATGTTGCTGGCGGGGATTTTGATGGCGTCGCCGGTCCGTGGGTTGCGACCGGTGCGCGCTTCGCGACGCTTGACCGAGAAGGTTCCAAAACCGATCAGGCTGACGGAATCGCCGTCTTTCAAGGCGCGGGTAACAACATCAACGAATGCGTCGGTCGCGCGAGCGGCGTCCGCCTTGGTTAGACCGGTTTCCTCTGCAATGGCATTTACAAACTCAGACTTATTCATTGGATTCCTAAATAATAATACGGGTAATTTTGAGAAAGTGATGATTCCCGCTTTTCCCGACAAAGCGCCTGGCGCCCCTGTCGGAACAGGTTGTGATTCATCTGGCGACTGACCAGCAAACCGGCCCGTTGCGCCCTCTGTACAGGCTGGCCCGCCTGAAAGAGGGCGCTGTTATAGCAACCGCAGACCAACGGTGTCAATGAATTCCGAAGATTTTACCAACGTGACACAGTTCCCGAAATCCGCGGTCCCTTGCGTTCGTCACCGGAGAGAAGCTTCCGAGCAACCGGTCTCTTGCCCGACCACGATTATTTGGCCACGCTCCGACAGAAGGCGGGTATTTGGAGATAATCTGTAATTTTAATTAAAATACATACAGATAGATTAACAACTTAAAGTGTAATCATTGATCTGGTCAAAGGACATGCAAACACTGCCATGGCCTGAGACCGCGACGCGACTCGTGAAGTAAAAACGGGGAAATCATCATAACTTGCGGCCCTCCCGACGCGACAGAGGCGCGCGTCGGGACGTTTTCCGTGGGCGGGTGAACCCGGACCGGGTCGGAACGGCGTTTCAATGTGCTCAGATGTTAATGGAACTTTACACCCAAGGTCATTCATTTCTCTTTATATTCCAAGAGAATCTGACTAGAATCGATGCAGTACGCAAGATAATGCGTAACGCGCAACAACAAGACTATGGCATCAAGCCTCTCAACTATGGCAGTGGCGGAAAGCGCACGCTTTGAATGGGATATTCCTGGTCGCGAGAGGCGCAACAGGCGCGGGTCTTGCGCCGGCTGGGGGCCGGCGCCCGAAATGGCTCATCGCACGGTCGCCCGCAACACGAACACCGAACAAAACACTTTGGATACCCAGAGATTATGAAAGCCCTTCAGTATTTCGGACTATTCGCGCTATTGACGCTGCTGACCATCGCCCTGATCTATCTGCCCTCGCGTATCGAATCAGAACTTCAATACGAAACCGAGAACACGCTGGTCGAGCACAATCTCGACTGGGTCGAAGCCTCCATCGACGGACAGGATCTCACCATCCGCGGCGCTCCGCCAAGCCTTGCCGAAAAGGAGCGCGCCCTGAGCGTTCTCCAGAACGTGGACGGGCTGAGAGTGATCCATGACCAGCTCTCGGAGCCCCTCGACGCGCCAGCGCCACGACTCCCGGTCGCCGCCGCC
>DRPO01000096.1 GCA_011330835.1 Gammaproteobacteria bacterium
CAGTGGGCGCGGTTTCCTGGAATCCGGATTGCTGCGCTGGATTCCCGCTTTTTCGGGAATGCCGGGGTGTGAATTTTCGATGGTCGAATAGGGGCCTGACCGCTTTCGGTGTTATCAATCTGACGGGCCTGGATCCCGGCGTTCGCCGGGATGACGGCCGATGAGGGGGGCGCGCCTGGTAGAGATATTCTGGTCGTCTGCGGCAACAATGAAGGTGTGTAGGCGCGGCAGAGACGCCCATGTTATTATTTCCACGGGAGTCGGCCAGACAATCGCGCTTGATTCAAGCGAGGAAAGTCCGGGCTCCGCAGGGTAGGACGCCAGGTAACGCCTGGGCGGCGCAAGCCGACGGAAAGTGCAACAGAAAGCATACCGCCGATGGCCTCATGGCACAGGTAAGGGTGAAATGGTGCGGTAAGAGCGCACCGCATGACTGGCAACAGTTCATGGCAAGGTAAACCCCGTCCGGAGCAAGACCAAATAGGGATGCGTCATGTGTGACCCGCACTGCATCCGGGTAGGTCGCTAGAGGGGTCTGGCGACAGGCCTCCCAGATGAATGATTGTCCACGACAGAACCCGGCTTATCGGTCGACTCCCTGTTTTTTCTGAACTGTCCTCTCGTTCTCCCCAAGAGCAACCTTGGTTTCCATTGCCGCGAAATAAAATTAACAGTTGCTGATAATCTCGCTCTGGAACTTAAAGTCAAGTCTTAGCATTTATATCTAATACTCGGAAAACACGAGATTTTTATTGCGCGGGATTGCTCGCGCTGTGCTGTAGGAAATATCTTAACCCACTGATTTTATGGCAAAAAACCTGGTCGCCGGTCGCTCTGCTCCTGCTTGACGATCCGGGGAGTGGAAACTATAGTGTGGCAAAGTGGAATCTTGTGGAATAAAGTGGAATTATTGGGTTGAGTCCTCTTTTTTCGGGTAAACGTGTCCTGATCGTCATGGGTTAGCGGTCTGGCCACCGGATATTGGGCATTTGTTTTCACGGGTCACTAGATGTAGTGGTTAGGTTAGCCGCTTACGGCCATGGCTTCCAGTCAATGGCGAAAACCGAGGTTACAGGCGTTGAAGTTCCGCGGGGTCAAATACCTGACGATTGACGATAAAGGGCGTTTCGCCATGCCCGCGAAATATCGGGAGGCGTTGTTCGAGTCCTGCGGCGGTCGGTTGGTTGTTACCGTGGGGACCGATGGTTGTCTGCTGGTGTATCCACAGCCGGTCTGGGAGGAGAAGCAGGAAGAGATTCAGGAGCTGCCCAACGCCGATCCCAGGGTCAGACGATTCCAGCGCGTGGTGATCGGCTATGCGACGGACTGTGACATGAGCAAGCAGGGGCGGGTGTCGCTGACCTCTTCTCTGCGGGAAATCGGCAAGCTCGACCGGGAGATCGCTCTGGTGGGGCAAACGGACAAGTTCGAGATCTGGGACGCCAACCGCTGGCGTGAATTCGCCAGTGATTTCGATTTTGATTTCGCGGGGGAGGCCCTCCAGGGCTTTTCACTATGACATGGCGACTGGCGAGCATCACCCGGTATTGTTCGAAGAGGCGCTCGGTGCATTGAATATTCAGGCCGATGGTTGTTACCTGGACGCTACCTTCGGGCGCGGCGGGCATAGCGCAGGCATTCTCGCCCGGCTGGGCTCGCGGGGGCGGCTGGTGGCGCTGGATCAGGATCCGGAGGCGGTCGCGGCGGCCCGCGAGCGTTTTGGCGCGGATGAGCGGTTTGCGATCTGGCAGGCGAATTTCGCGGATATCGACCGGTTGCCGATTCCGGAGGCGGATCGCTTTGATGGCGTTCTGATGGATCTGGGCGTGTCGTCCCCGCAGTTGGATCAGCCCGGACGGGGGTTTAGTTTTCGGGCGGATGGGCCGCTCGATATGCGGATGGATACGACGCGGGGCGAAACCGCCGCCGAGTATCTGCGGCGGGTTTCGGAGAGCGAGTTGAAAAGGATTTTGAAAGTGTATGGCGAGG
>DRPO01000097.1 GCA_011330835.1 Gammaproteobacteria bacterium
GATATTGCCCGGATGCATGTCGGCGTGAAAGAAATTGTGCCGAAACACCTGGGTAAAAAAGATTTCCACGCCCCGTTCGGCCAGCGCCTTGAAATCGACATGACATTTTTCCAGCGCTTCGGCGTCGCTGACCGGAATGCCTCGAATCCGCTCCATCACGATCACGTTGGTGGAAGTCAGATCCCAGATCACTTCGGGCACATAGAGAAATTCCGAATTCTCGAAATTGCGCCGCAGCTGCGAGGCGTTGGCGGCCTCGCGCATCATGTCCAGTTCGTCGAGAATGGTTTTCTCGTACTCGCGCACCACCTCGACCGGACGCAGGCGTTTGCCGTCGTGCCAGTATTTCGCGGCCAGTTGGGCGAGGATATACATCAGCTCCAGATCGCGATGAATGACCCGGATGATTTCCGGCCTGACGACTTTCACCACCACTTCGCGACCGTTTTTCAGGCGCGCGGCATGCACCTGCGCGATGGATGCCGACGCCATCGGTTCGCGCTCGAATTCGGCAAAGGCTTCGTTGACCGGCTGGCCTATCGCTTTCTCGATAATGGCGACAGCCTGTTCGGACGGGAACGGCGGAACGCGATCCTGCAAGCGCGCCAGCTCCACGGCGTACTCCGCCGGCAACAGATCGCGCCGGGTGGACAGCATCTGGCCGAACTTGACGAAAATCGGCCCCAGATCCTCCAGCGCCCGGCGCAACCGCACGGCGCGGGAATCGGTCTGACGGCGAAACCAGTTCCACGGCGCGAGCTTGTAAGCGAATTCCAGCGGACGAAAGAAATGAATGGCGAAAATGAACTCGTCGAGCCCGTGCCGGAGCAGGATGATATTGATCGTGACCAGCCGAAGGAATTGGCGCACCGGTTTCATGGTCGTGGCGCTACCGCCTTTCCAGGCGCTTGATGCGGGCTTCCAGCCGATCGACGGCGGAGCGAAAACGATCGACCTCCGCCATGAACTGCTCGATCTCGATCCGCGTGGGCAATAGGCCCGATTCCTCGCGCAGGTAATCGCTGGCGTCGCGCCCCAGCGCTTCCCCACTCTGTTTGGCCCAAGAGGTGAACAGTCGGCCCAGCGTTCCCAGCTTGTGGGCGGCGAAATCGCCGACCACCCGGCTGGCCAGTTCATCCCAGTCCAGCTCGACGCTCTTGAGAATATCGGAGAACCGCTGCGCCAGGCGGCTGTCGCCCTGGATGACCACATCGCCGCTGGCGATCGAATCCGCCGGATCGCCGGCGCGCATCATGGCCAGCAAGGCGGGCGCCGAAGCCCGTACGACGCAATCCGGCGCCGCGTCGGCGGACAACGACAGATCGACCGCCCCGGATCGGGGACTGCAATACAGCGTCATCCGGGGCGCGGTGATGTCGAAACAGAGAACCTTGCCGGACAGCTCGCCAAGCTTCGCCGACATTTCGGGGTCGGCGCCAAGATAGCGGTTGAACAGCGCCTCGATAATGCCGAGTAACCGGGGACTGATGTTCATCGCCAACGGTCAGTCCAGGACGTAACCGGAATGCAGGGCGACCACCCCGCCGGTCAGGTTGTGATAGTCGCAATGGGAAAAACCGGCATCCTCCATCATCGCCTTGAGCGTCTCCTGATCCGGGTGCATGCGGATCGACTCGGCCAGATAGCGGTAGCTGTCGCTGTCGCCCGCCAGCAGCTTGCCCATCAGCGGCAGCGCGGTGAAGGAATACAGGTCATAGATTTTGCCGAATGTCGCGCTGATGGGCTTGGAGAACTCCAGCACCAGCAGCTTGCCGCCAGGCCGGATCACCCGCTTCATCGACCTCAGCGCGGCCTCCTTGTCGGTCACATTGCGCAGGCCGAAAGCGATGGTCACCACATTGAAATAATCATCGGGAAAAGGCAGGCATTCCGCATTGACCTGCACGAATTCGAGATTGCCGATCAGCCCCATATCCATCAGCCGATCGCGACCGGCGGTCAGCATCGAACTGTTGATATCCGCCAGCACCACCTCCCCCTCGGGCCCCACCTTGCGCGCAAACTTGCCCGCCAGATCCCCCGTCCCGCCCGCCAGATCGAGCACCTTCATGCCCGGTCGGACAGCCGCCCGCGCCACCGTGAACTGCTTCCAGAGACGATGGATGCCCAGCGACATGGCGTCGTTCATCAAATCATACTTGCCGGCGACGGAATGAAAGACCTCGGCCACCTTGTGAACCTTCTCTTCGACAGGCACCTGCTGGTAGCCAAAATGGGTGGTTTTCTCGGATTCGGACATGGGTCGGGAATGATGATTGCGGGCCGGAACGCGGCTCCGGCTGGACAATGTAAAGGAATTGGCGATCCGGCGCAAAGAATGGAAATTTCCTTTCGTTTTAACATCAACTGGTATATATTTATTGATATATACTCGTTTTTACTGGAGATTAACGATGACTGTACAGATTGCCAAAGTGTTCATGAACGGTCGCAGCCAGGCCATTCGGCTGCCGAAAGAATTCCGCTTTAACACCAACGAGGTCTACATTACCAAACAGGGTGAAAACGTCATCATTTCCGCCAAGGAGCCTACCTGGGATGAGTTCTTTGACACCGAATCCGTGTTCACCGACGATTTCCTCGCTGACCGGGATGACGCCTTACCTCAAGAAAGGGGTTTCGACTGATGTACATGCTGGATACGAATATCTGCATCTATGTCTTGAAAAGCCATTCCGAGAAACTGAGGAAGAAGTTCAAAGCCGTAAAAAGTGTCTGTATCTCCTCGATAACTTACGCGGAGCTTTGCTATGGCATCGAAAACGGTGAGCGATCGCTACAAGAAGCCCGTTGGAAACAACTCAATCAATTCGCCCAACGGCTCTATATCGCCGCCTGGGAAGAGGCGGCAGCCAGGGAGTATGGCTCTATCCGAGCCCACCTCAAACGCCAGGGCAGCCTGATTGGCAACAATGATCTGCTGATTGCCGCTCACGCTCGAAGTCTGGGAGCAACATTGGTTACCAATAACGTTAGGGAATTCAATCGGGTACCAGGGCTTGCCGTGGAGAATTGGGTCGAAAAAACACAACCCGGATAGATTCCCTTTTATACTTCTCGCGCCCAAAAATACAATGTTCAAATCGAGCAATTCGCGGTCGCCGAGCCCCCCGGCGCAGGCGGTGGCGCGAGTCCCGAACCCGCGTCAACGGTGATCTGGAAAGTCGCGGTGCGGTCCCGATAGACCGCCTGGACAATGAAGCCGCCGTTCCCGCTGGTGAGCGTGACCTTGCCTTTCGAGCCCGCCGCGTTGCTGACGGAGACCTGGAGTCCCGAATCCTGCTGGACAATCGACCATTCCGCCGATTCGGTGGCGTCGATGGTCTTGCTGTCCGTTTCGGCCTTGAGCGCCAGATCCAGACTTCCGAGGCTGGTGCAGGTCGCGGCGGTACCCTGGGTATCGCC
>DRPO01000098.1 GCA_011330835.1 Gammaproteobacteria bacterium
ACCTGCTGGCGGCGGCCATCCTGTTTCTGTCGCTCTATCCGTTCGCGCCGATCGAAACCCTGCCCCGCTGGACCGACAAGGTCGAGCACGGCATGACTCATCTGATTCTGGCGGGCTGGTTTCTCCAGATCTACCATGGCAAACGCCAGTGGATACTCGTCTCGATCGCTTGCCTGGCCTTTGGCGGCGCCATCGAACTCCTGCAAATGCTGACGCCGGCCCGGGCCGCCGAATGGCTGGATCTGGGCGCCGATGCGGTCGGCGTCGGGCTGGCTTCCGGCATTGCATTCAGCCGTGGCAAATACTTGCTCGAAGCCGTGGAAAACCGCCTGTTGAATTCAAACTGGAAAACCGCCTGAACAGGGGGGCTTTCCCACCGGAATAATCTCCGTCTTATTTGATGTACTTCACATTTCAGCGTGGCATAATTCTCCGCGGAAAGCTTACCACTAACGAGAGAATTGCCATGCGACGCCCTATCCTGCTCACGCTTGCCAGCCTGACCCTCGCCAGCCCGGCGCTGTTCGCCGAAGACTCCGGCTCGTCCGATCTGCCTCCTCCTCCCGCCCCCGTTTTCGCCGATCCGGGCTATCAGCCCGCCTCCTCATCGTCCGGAACAGGAAAGTTGGAGTTCGCGCCCCCTCCGCCGCCCGCATTGCCGCGTCCGGCCATGCGTCGCCCGGCGCCGCCCGCGCCGATGGGGCTAACGCCCGACATGCCGCCCCCGCGTTTTCAGCCGGTTCCGGGGCGAAACTTTAACATCGACATGTTCCGGCGCTCGATTGCGGCCGAACTCGAACGCGCCCGCCAACTCGCGGCTTCACCCGCGGCTCCCGCGGCCCAACCGGATCTGTCCGCGCTGCGCGCCCAGCTTTCACAACTGATCGCCCAGCAGGAACAACTGCTGTCGATGCTCCAGTCCCAGAAACAGGAACAATCCTCCCTGCGCGAGCAATACCAGAACGAAAGCGCGCAAAAGGATATTCGCATTCGCCAACTCGAAGGCGAAATCGAAAAAAGCGCCGCGCGCGTGAAAGAACTCGAAGCCAGTCTTGAGGCCGGCGAGCAAAAGGCCCAGGCGTTGGAAGCCGCGCAACGGAAGATCACCGATCTCGAAGACCGGCTCAAGGCCGCTTCGGAACGGAATCAGCAACTGGCCAGTTCAGCCGAAGCCGTCACCCGGCTGCGGTCCGAGCTGGAAAACGCCCAGGCCCGCATCGCCGAACTGGAAAAGAGCCAGACGGACGCCGCCGCCCTGCAGGCCAAGCTCGACGAAGCCCACCAGGCGCTCGACGCCGCCATCGCGCGCGGCAAGGCCGCCGAAGAAGAGCTCGCCGCCATGAAAAGCGCCAGCGGCGAACAGAGCGCGCAATTCCAGGCCCTGCAATCCCAGCTGACCAACAACCAGTCGCAATTCGCCAAGCTGCAAACCGCCCTGAACGCCGCCAAACAGCAGCTCGCCGCCGCCCAGCAAGCCACTGGCGCCAACAGCGAATTGCAGGCGAAAATCGACAGCCTCAATCAGGAACTGGAGGCCAAAACCCAGGCGTTGAATGAGGCGCAGGCCCAACTCAAAACGCTACGGCAAAAAGCCAGCCAGGGAGACGCGCTGGGACAGCAGCTCCAGGAAACCAACGCCAGACTGGCGGACCTCCAGCCCCAACTGGAACAAGCCCAGACCAGGATCCAGGAACAGGCCGCGCAACTTGAGCAGGCCCAGGCCAAAATCGAGGAACAAACCACACAGCTGGAGCAGGCGCAGGCCAAGATCAATGAGCAAGCCACGCAGCTGGAACAGGCCCAGGCCAAGATTCAGGAGCAGGCCGGCCAGCTCGAACAAGCCCAGGCCAGGATCCAGGAGCAAGCCTCACAGCTGGAACAGGCCCAGGCCACGATAACGGAACAAGCGGGGCAACTGGAACAGTCCGGCTCCAAACAGCAGGCACTCGCCAGCCAGCTCCAGGAAACCACCACGCAATGCGACGCCGACAAGGCCAAACTCTCCGACCTTGAAACCCAGATCGAAAAGTTGAAGAGCCAACTGGCGGAGTCCGAAAAAGCCCAGGCCGCGCTCAAGCTGAAAACCACCGACAGCGACAACGACGGCGTCTCCGATGCGGATGACAAATGTCCCGATACCGCCGCCAACCTCAAAGTCGATGAAACCGGCTGCGAACCCGATTCCGACAACGACGGTCTTATCGACAGACTCGACCTTTGCCCCAATACCCCCGAGGGCGAGGAAGTCGACAAGGCCGGCTGCCACAAGGACGCCACCATTGCGCTGGAAGGCGTCGTCTTCCAAACCGGCACGGCCCGACTGACGGAGGAATCCAAGGCCATCCTCGACGGCATCGTGGAAACGCTCAAGCAATTCCCCGATCTCACGCTCGAAGTCGCCGGACACACCGACAACCAGGGCTCGGAGCGACGCAACAAGAAGCTGTCGCAAATGCGCGCGGAGACGGTCAAAGCCTATCTCGCCGAAAAAGGCATCGACGCCGAAAGGCTGGAGGCGCAAGGCTACGGCTCATCCGAGCCCATCGCCAGCAACGCCACCGAGGAAGGGCGCGCCGCGAACCGACGCGTCGAGCTTCGCCGCAAGTAGTCAATTGTCGCGACGCAAGCCCGTTCCGGCAAACGCCGCTGGCGCATACCGATTGTCCCCTCTCCCCTTGGGAGAGGGTTAGGGTTAGGGTGAGGGGAGCTCGAAACCGCATTACGGCGCACCCGATCCCGGGATACAGCCGCGGACGCCGGAACTATCCGCCACTGACCATTCACCTCTCGCCAGAAACCCAAGAGCCGACCGCCATGCTGTTGATGATCGACAACTACGACTCCTTCACCTATAACCTGGTGCAGTATCTGGGTGAAATCGGCGCCGAGGTGCGGGTGTTCCGCAATGACGAGATTACGGTGGACGAAATCGAGTCGCTGGCGCCGGATCACCTGATGATCTCGCCGGGGCCGTGTACGCCAGATCAGGCGGGCGTTTCTCTGCGGGCAATCAGACATTTCGCCGGCAAGCTGCCGATTCTGGGCGTCTGCCTGGGGCATCAGAGCATCGGGCGGGCTTTCGGCGGCAGGATCATTCACGCCAAAGAGATCATGCACGGCAAGACTTCGATGATCCACCACGAGAACCAGGGGGTTTTCGCCGGGCTGGAGAATCCGTTCGAGGCGACCCGCTACCATTCGCTGGTGATCGAGCGCGACAGCCTGCCCGATTGCCTTGAAATCACGGCCTGGACGCAGGACGATAGCGGCGAGTTCGACGAGATCATGGGGGTGCGCCACCGGGAGTTCCAGATCGAGGGCGTGCAGTTCCATCCCGAGTCGATACTCACCCGGCATGGCCACGATCTGCTTCGCAATTTTCTGAATACCCGAGGAGGAACCCGCGCATGACCCTGCAACAAGCCATCCAGGCGGTGCTCGAACACCGCGATCTCAGCCGCGAGGAGATGCAATCGGTGATGCGCGCCATCATGACCGGCGAGGCGACGCCGGCGCAGATCGGCGGCTTCCTGATCGGCCTGCGCATGAAGGGCGAGACGGTGGATGAGATCACCGCCGCCGCCGAGGTAATGCGCGAGCTGGCCACGCCGGTGAAGGCCAATCCCGAACACCTGGTGGATATCGTCGGCACCGGCGGCGACGACTCCGGCGCCTTCAACATCTCCACCGCCTGCACCTTCGTGGTCGCCGCCGCCGGCGCCCAGGTCGCCAAGCACGGCAACCGGTCGGTCTCCAGCCAGTCCGGCAGCGCCGACCTGCTGGAAGCCGCCGGTGTGAACCTGCAACTGACCGCCGACCAGGTGGCCGAATGCATCAACGACATCGGCGTCGGCTTCATGTTCGCGCCGCTGCACCACAGCGCCATGAAGCACGCCATCGGCCCGCGCAAGGAAATGGGCGTGCGCACCATCTTCAACGTGCTCGGCCCGCTGACCAATCCCGCCGGCGCGCCGAACCAGTTGCTCGGCGTGTTCAGCGAGGAACTGGTCGAGCCGATCGCCAACGTCGCCAAGGCGCTGGGCAGCCGGCATGTCATGGTGGTGCACTCCGAGGATGGCATGGACGAAATCAGCCTCGGCGCGGTCACCCACTGCGCTGAACTCTGCGATGGCCAGATCAGCTGCTACACCATCAAGCCCTCCGAATTCGATCTCGAGCCCGCGCCGATCAGCGCCCTGCGGGTCGCCAATGCCGAAGAAAGCCTGGCCGTCATCCGTCGGGCGCTGAACAATGAGCCCGGCCCGGCGCGCGACGTGATCGCGCTCAACGCCGGCGCCGCCATCTACGTCGCCGGGCTGGAAGCCACGCTCTGCGACGGCGTCGCCAAGGCCCGGCAAGTCATCGCCGACGGCTCCGCCGCCCGCAAGCTCGATGAACTGGTGGAAAAAACCAACGGCTTCGCCAACGCATGAGCAACCCGCCCGACATTCTCCAGCGCATTCTCGCGCGCAAGGCGGAGGAAATCGCCGAACGCGCCACCACCACACCCTTGGCCGCCTTGCAGGAACGGATCGAACAAGCCTCGCCACCCCGGGGGTTCGTCGACGCCCTGCGGCGACGAGTCGCCAGCGGCGATGCGGGCGTCATCGCCGAGATCAAGAAAGCCTCCCCCAGCAAGGGCCTGCTGCGCGAGAACTTCCAGCCCGCCGAAATCGCCGCCAGCTATCAGCAGGGGGGCGCCGCCTGCCTCTCGGTGTTGACCGACCGGGATTTCTTCCAGGGCAGCGAGACCTATTTGCAACAGGCTCGCGCCGCCTGTGAGCTGCCGGTCATCCGCAA
>DRPO01000099.1 GCA_011330835.1 Gammaproteobacteria bacterium
GTCTATAGTCATCCCTACAATATCGGCAATGGCGCGGCGGTGAAGAGCGGCATCCGCCAGGCGCGGGGCGAGTTCGTGGTGTTGATGGACGGCGATGGCCAGCATGCCCCCGAGGATATCGCCCGCCTGCTGGCTTGGCGAAATCGGTTCGACCTGATCGTTGGGGCGCGCGACGGGGCCAGCCAGGCGTCGCTGGGCCGGAGCCTGGCGAACCGGATCTACAACCGGCTGGCGCGTTATGTCACCCGCTTCCCGATCGAGGATCTGACCTCGGGTTTCCGGGTGTTCCGGCGCTCGACCGTGATGCATTTTCTCTATCTGTTCCCCAACAGTTTTTCCTATCCCACCACCAGCACGCTGGCGTATTTGCGCAGCGGCCTGACGGTGAGGTATGTGCCCATCGTCGCCGCGACCCGGATCGGCAAAAGCAAGATCCGCATCGCCCAGGACGGCGCGCGCTTTCTGTTGCTGATCCTGAAGATCACCACGCTCTATTCTCCGCTGCGGGTGTTTCTGCCGGTGAGTCTGTTTTTTCTTCTCAATGGCCTGGGGTACTACGGTTACACCTTTTTCATGTGGGGCCGGTTCACCAACATGTCGGCGCTGCTGCTGTCGACCGGAGTGATGGTCTTTCTGCTGGGGCTGGTGTCCGAGCAGATTACCCAGAGTCGTTACGACCGCGTCGAATTCTGAATGAGCAAGCCCCGCCTGCTGGTGCTGACGTCCACCTTCCCCCGTTGGCGCGGCGACACCGATCCGCGCTTTGTTTACGATCTCTGCCGGATGTTGGCCCGCGAATTCGCCGTGACCGTCCTGGCGCCGCATTGCGCCGGGGCCGCTCGGACGGAGGAGGTGGATGGCCTGACGGTGCGGCGGTTTCGCTACGCGCCGGCGCGTCTGGAAAAGCTGGCCTATGACGGAGGGATCGCGGCGCGCCTGGGACGCGCTCCCGCTTACTGGCTGCTGGTTCCGGCATTGCTGTTGGGGCAGTTGGTCGCCGCCGTCCGGTTGCTGCGTCGTGAAGATTTCGACGTCGTGCACGCACACTGGCTGATCCCGCAGGGCGTCGTCGCGGTGGCGGCCCGGTCGTTGGCGCGGCGTTCGCCGAGGCTGGTCTGCACCTCGCATGGCAGCGATCTGTACGGCTTCAACGGGCGGCTAGGCAAGCTGGCGAAGCGCTACGCTGTCGCGGGCGCGGATCATGTCGCGGTCGTCAGTCGGCCAATGGTCGCGGCGATCCGGCGGCTTGGCGGGGATGTCCCCGTCTCGGTGGCTCCCATGGGCGTTGATCTGCGGAGTCGGTTCACGGTCGATGAATCCGTGGCGCGCGATCCGAACCAGATGCTCTATATCGGTCGCCTGGTCGAGGGGAAGGGACTGGAACCGCTGCTCGACGCCATGCCGCGCATAGCGGCCCGTTATCCCGAAATGAAACTTCTGCTGGTGGGCGACGGTCAGAAGCGGGAAGAACTGCGCCGGATCGTGGATCGTCTTGGATTGGAAGGGCGGGTCGTATTCATGGGCTCTCGTCGACACGATCAGTTGCCGGACCTGCTGCGTCGCGCCGGCGTGGCGGCTTTGCCCTTCGGGCGGGACGAGGGGTTGGGCCTGACGGCGATCGAGGCGCTTGGCTGCGGTTGCCCGGTGGTGGTGGGCGATGCGCCGGCGGTGGATGATATCGTCGAGCGCGACGTTACCGGCTTCGTGGTTGATCCCCGGGATGTCGAAGCTCTGATTCGCGCCATCAGCGCGGTTCGCGATGATCCGTCACGCGCGCTGGCGATGGCCAGAGAGGGGCGGCGCCGGGTCGCCGCGCGCTATGACTGGGCCGTTGTCGGGGGCCATTACGCCAAATTATTGCGGGGCGCAACAGTGAAAACGTGCGGTGGAACCGTGGGTTGAGCCGCCGCTCGCCGCTATAATCCGTTTGATGAACCCGCTGGAATGAGAATAGCCGCGCACAATCAATGAGTTGAGTCAGGGATTTGTCATGGACTCGACGCATCGTGTTCTATAACATACCGGGTTGCGGGCGGTTTATCGCGATTTTTTTATAAGAATATCAATAGTGAAACGAGGATTTACAATCATGAGTCGTATCTACAAGACGTTAATTCTGGTTCTGGCGACAGCGTGGTTCGCGGTGGGTTGCGCGGGCAATCCGCAGGTTTCAAAGCCGGATTCCCAGGCGTCTTCGGCGGCCGCCAGCGATGTGTTTGTCAATCAGGACGCTGTCGCGAACTACCGCATCGGCGTCGATGATATCGTCAACGTGAGCGTGTGGAAGAATCCGGATCTCTCGGTTCAGGTGCCGGTGCGCCCGGATGGCAAGATTTCGGTGCCGCTGATTGGCGATGTCCACGTCGGCGGAGAAACGCCCGCCCATGTCGCCGACGTCATCACTGAGCGACTGAGAAAATATCTCCGGGATCCGAAAGTCACCGTGATTCTCGCGGACCTGCGCAGTCACGAGTTCCTGTCCCGCGTGCGCGTCACCGGCGCTGTCGAAACGCCAATCTCGCTGCCTTATCGTCCGGGCATGACGGTGCTGGACGCGGTGCTCGAGGCGGGCGGCGTCACCAAGTTCGCCGCGGCCGATTCCACCAAACTCTATCGTCACGGGAAAGACGGTTCGGATGGCGAGGTCTTGCAGGTCAAGCTCAAGCGGATTCTGAAGAAGGGGGATCTGCGCTCGAACTTTCCTTTGGCGCCGGGCGACGTCATTACCGTGCCCGAGAGATTTTTCTGATCGGGTTGATTTCTGCTCGTTTTAGATTCAGAACAGAATCAGAACCGTTTCAAGTTCTTGGGGGAACAGACTTTCGCCGCCGTTGGCAGGGGCCAATGGCGGGCGGGTCCCTAGCCAGGAGGCTATCCAGAAGGAATCATGCGCTATTCAGTAGAAAGCGACTACAAGCTGTTGTTGCGGAACCTCGCTCAGTATCGATGGTTTGCAACGATCATGTTTTCGGTTATAGCTCTGTCGCTCGCGGGGATCGGCTATTTCATGCCGAAAACCTACGCGTCGAGCACCACCCTGATCATGGGGGGAGAAACGGTGCTGGAGCCCATTTTGCGGGGAACCACGATCTCGACCGGCGCGAAGACGGATTGGGCGCAGGTCGCCAAGGAAATTCTTTACGGTCGCAAGACGATAGCCGAGTTGATGAAAAATCTCGGCTACGTCAAGGGAACCATCGCCACTCAGCAGGATGAA
>DRPO01000100.1 GCA_011330835.1 Gammaproteobacteria bacterium
GCTATTGTTCCCCCACATGCGGCCGGAATAGCGCTGTTTTTTCCGATCAGCAGATATTCATCACATTTTGCCGCCGCACGGGGCCGGGAAATATGATCGACCCTGCATTTGACTGTCATGCGGTGCATTAGAATAATGCCGCAGCTGTCAGCCGCCAGTGGACGGTAGGCTGTACCTTCGGTGAACAGGAAATCGCATGATGCTGATGTTTTTCAGACAGGATGGTAATTGCTGATGGGCGTTCTGGCTCAATTTCGCGCCAGCCGGAACCTGTCGCGCTGCCTGAATGCGACAGACCTGCTCGATCCCGATGGCCGCCGCAGCCTGGAGAATCTGCGTTCCATCGCCGACGCGGCGATTCCCTCGCTGTTCAACCGGCTGAAAACCGCCGGCGACGCCGAGCTGCAACGCCTGCGGGAGATCATGATCTACCTGCTGGACGACAAGAGCCTGGTCAATTACATCCCCGGCCTGTCGTCCACCGTGCATCCCCGCGTGCTCAGCACCACGGTGCGGGTGCTGGCCACCTCGCGGGCCTATGACGCCAACCACCTGCTGCCGCTGTTCGATGACGACGAGGTCTCGAAATCGGCGCTGCTGAAGATTCTCGAAGCGCGCAAGCAGAGCCTCAGCGCCGCCGCGCTGCTGCGCAAGGCCTATACCCTCGCGCCCAGCCAGCGGGTCGCGCTGTTCAAGATCGTCGAAAAGATCGCCGACGAATCCCTGGTTCCCGAGCTGATCAGCCGGGTGACGGCGCAGGATGTCAACACCCGTCTCGGCGTGGTGCGGCTGCTCAGCAAGTTCAACCTGCACGACACCCGCCACGCGCTGATGGACCGGCTCAACGACCGCAGCCCCGAGGTGCGGCTGGTGGCGCTCAAGGCGCTGACCCGGATGGGCGTCAAGCTGGACATCGACATCCTCTGCCGCCTGTTGCGCGACGGCGACATGAACGTGCAGAACCAGGCCATCGACGCCCTGGTGCGTCTCAACGACCCCGGCACCGTCATCTACCTGGTGGATCTGCTCAAGGACGAGTCCGAGCAGGTGCGCCGCGCCGCCGTCGAGGTGCTCAACGGCATGCAGTATCCGGACGCGGTGGAGGATTTGCTCAACGCGCTCAAGGACGAGGACTGGTGGGTGCGCGCCCGCGCCGCCGACGCGCTCGCCAAGATCGGCGGGCGCCGCGTGGTCGAGGCGGTGGTCAAGCTGATCCGCAGCGACGACGAGCAGATCCGCCGGGCCGCCATCGAGATCCTCAATTCCACCAAGGACGAGGCCTCGATGTCGCATCTCATTGGCGCGCTCAACGATTCCGACTGGTGGGTGCGCGAACGCGCCATCGACGCGCTGGCGAGCATCGGCAATCGCGCCGCGATCCCCGCGCTGCTCAAGCTGATGCGCCAGGACGAGCAGGCCGCCCCGATCGTGCTCAAGGCGATGCGCAGCCTGGGCGACGAAACCCACCTCAAGGCCATTCTGCCGATGCTCGGCAGCAGCGACGAGAACACCGTGATCGAAGCGATGAGCACCCTCGCCGAACTGGTGGACGTCAGCAACGCCGAGAAAGTGTTCAAGGCGATCAAGCGTCGCGCCTACACCGCCGGCGAGGACGTGCGCGCCGCCGCCAAGGTCTCGCTCAAGCGCATCAACGCCCGCCTGTCGCGCCGCGCCAAACAGGCCCGCGCGCCAAAGCAGGCGCCGCGCAGCCCGATCACCCAGGTCGGTTCCCCGGGCGGGCACATCAATATTCGCGACCTCAAGGCCGGCGACCGGCTGGGCGATCGCTACGAGTTCATCCGCCGCGTCGGCAAGGGCGCCTTCAGCACCGTGCTGCTGGTCAAGGACACCGTGGTCGGCGAGCAGATCATCCTCAAGGTGCTGCACGACAAGATGGTCAAGGAAGAAGCGATGGTCAAACGCTTCATCCGCGAAATCCGCTACGCCCGCAAGATCAACCAGATGCACGTCATTCGCATCTACGACTTCGTCGCCATCGACAATATCTACGCCATCTCGATGGAATATTTCCCGTCGGTGACGCTCTCCAGCCTGCTGCAGAAGAAAAAGCCGCTGCCGATCAAACAGGCCATCGACATCGCCGCCGCGGTCGCCGCCGGCATCGGCGCCGCGCACGATGTCAAAGTGGTTCACCGCGACCTCAAGCCCGGCAACATCCTCATCGACAACGAAGGCCTGGTCAAGGTCGTCGATTTCGGCATCGCCCGCGCCGAGAGCGGCGCCATGGCCGAAACCCAGCTCACCAAGACCGGCATCCTCATCGGCACGCCCCGCTACATGGCCCCCGAGCAAGTCACCGGCAAGCGCCAGCTCGACGGGCGCTCCGACATCTACAGCCTCGGCGTCATCCTCTACGAAATGCTCACCGGCCAAACCGCCTTCAAGGGCGACGACAACGTACAGGTGCTCTACAAGCACGTCCACGGCGACATTCAGCCGGTTCACGAAGTGAACGCCAAGATCCCCGAAGACCTGTCGAAAATCGTCATGAAGATGATGGCGGTCAATCCCAAGCGGCGCTATCAGACCATGGAAGAGGTGGAAAACGCCTTGCGATCGTATCGGATCGAGCGGGTGCATTGACCGGAGCCGCTCCCCATTTCGCTGGTTTCCAATGAGCTATATACCTCTCGCGATTAAGAATACCCCATTCAGGCCGCGCATCTTTTCGCCGATAGCTGCGTTGTAAAAACTTGACGTAGCCCCACTATGCCTGCGTTTTTACGCCTTGCTCTCGACGAAAACCTACGCGCCTTGAATGATCTTGATCAATATTTTTCACCACAGAGACACAGAGAACACAGAGTCAAAAGGAAAAGATAACGGTATCCGAACTGTCTGATCGGCGCGTCGGGCTTTCGAACTGAAAGCTCTGTGAACTCTGTGTTCTCTGTGGTGAAAAGACCAATCAACGGCTGCAAAGCATACGCGGTCAACACGGTGCATTTTATGCACCGCAGGGGCCGCGAAAGGCATGACTACCCGCGTTTCTTCGGCGCGTAAAGATCCGTGACCGTGCCTTCGGCGACTTCGGCGGCGAAGTTGAGGGTCTCGGACAGCGTGGGGTGGGGGTGGATGGTTAGCGCCAGGTCGGCCATGTCGGCGCCCATTTCGAGCGCGAGGACGGCTTCGGCGATCAGTTCGCCGGCGTTGCGACCGACGATGCCGGCGCCGATGACGCGGTGGGTGTTTTTGTCGAACAGGATCTTGGTCATGCCGTTGGCGGCGTCCATGCTCAGCGCGCGGCCGCTGGCGGCCCAGGGGAAGACGCCTTTTTCGTATTCGACGCCGGTTTCTTTCGCTTCGGTTTCGGTCAGGCCGCACCAGGCGATTTCCGGGTCGGTGTAGGCGACGGAGGGGATGGTGCGCGCGTCGAAATAGGATTTCTTGCCGGCGATGACTTCCGCGGCGACCTTGCCTTCGTGCGTCGCCTTGTGGGCGAGCATGGGTTGGCCGACGATGTCGCCGATGGCGAAGATGTGGTCGACGTTGGTGCGCTGCTGCTTGTCGACCGCGATGAAGCCGCGTTCGTCCACGGCCACGCCGGCCTTGTCGGCGTCGATCAGCGCGCCGTTGGGGCTGCGCCCGATGGCGACCAGCACCTTGTCGAATATGGCCTTTTCCGGAGCCTTTTCGCCTTCGAATTCGCAGATCAGGCCGGTTTCGTCCGGCGTGATGGCGGTGACGCGGGTGCGGGTGTGGATGGCCTTGTAGCGCCGCTTGATATTCTTTTCGAATAACCTGACCAGGTCGCGGTCGGCGCCCGGCATCAGTCCGTCGGCCAGTTCGACGACGGTGATCTCGGCGCCCAGCGCGTGATAGACCGCCGCCATTTCCATGCCGATAATGCCGCCGCCGACGATCAGCAGGTTTTTCGGAACGTCTTCCAGCGCCAGCGCGCCGGTGGAGTCGATGACCCGGGGGTCGTCCCAGGGGATGAAGCCGGGGCGGGCGACGCTGGAGCCGGCGGCGATGATGCAGTGTTCGAAGGCGATGACTTGCTGGCCCGACTCCGATTCCACGGCGATGGTGTTGGGCGAGGTGAAGCGGCCATAGCCCTGGACGATCTCCACCTTGCGCTGTTTGGCCAGTTGTTTCAGGCCGCCGGTGAGTTGGCCGACGACCTTTTCCTTGTGGCCGCGCAGCTTGTCGATGTCGATCTTCGGTTCGCCGAAATCCACGCCGACCTTTGAGAATTCGCGCGCTTCGGTAATCACCTCGGCGACGTGCAGCAGGGCCTTGGAGGGGATGCAGCCGACGTTCAGGCAGACCCCGCCGATGACGGGATAGCGCTCGATCAGCACGACCCGCTTGCCCAGGTCGGCGGCGCGGAACGCAGCGGTGTAGCCGCCCGGCCCGGAACCCAGCACGACCACCTCGGCCTGGATGTCGGCCTCGCCGGTCGGCGCGGAGGCGGGCGCGGGCGGCGGCGTTTCGGCCTGGGGCGCGGCTGGTTCCGCGGCGGTGGCGTCCTCGTCGGCGGATTCCGCTTCCAGCGTCAGGATGACATCGCCTTCCGAAATCGCGTCGCCGACCTTGACCCGCAGATCCTTGACGACGCCGCCTTGCGGGCTGGGGATTTCCATCGAGGCCTTGTCCGATTCCAGCGTGATCAGCGAGTCCTCCGGGTTGATCCGGTCGCCGGGGGCGACCAGCACCTCGATGACTTCGACGCTGGAGAAATCGCCGATATCGGGAACTCGAACCTCTATCGTTTCACTCATTTTCAATCCCTCAGGGCTACAGCAACAGCCGGCGCGTATCCGACAACAGGCGGCTCAACAGCGTGGTGAAGCGTGCGCCGTCGGCGCCATCGATGACGCGGTGGTCGTAGGACAGCGACA
>DRPO01000101.1 GCA_011330835.1 Gammaproteobacteria bacterium
CAACCGGTAGAGTTCGCGGCGCGCCTGCCGCCCGATGGTCAGCAGATCGGCGAAGCCGCGATTGGCGATGTACAGCGTGCGAACGCCCTTGCCCTCCAGCAGGGCGTTGGTGGCGACGGTGGAGCCATGGACGATCCGCAGCGGCGCATTGTCCCATCCCATCTCGCGGATGCCCCGCACGATGGCCTGCTCGGGACGCTCGGGCGTCGACAAGACCTTGTGTACCCGAAGCGTTCCGCCATCGAGGCAGACAAAATCGGTGAACGTGCCGCCCGTATCGACGCCGAGCAGTCTCATGCCTCCCCGTCCGGCAGACGCAGCCGCTCGACGATCCGGCCCCCGATCAAATGTTCCTCGATAATCTCGTCGATGTCGCTCCGGTCGATATAGCTGTACCAGACCGCCTCGGGGTACACCACGATCACCGGCCCCTCGTCGCAACGATCCAGGCAGGCGGCGGTATTGACGCGCACTTGTCCCTGGCCGCTGAGTCCCAGCGACTTGATCCGCTGCTTGGCGTACTGGCGCAAGTTCGAAGCGTTGAAATTTTCGCAACAGGCCTTGCCCGCCTCGCGCTGGTTGGTGCAGAAAAAGACGTGGTGTTTGTAGTAACCGCTCATGATCAGAAATCGTAAACGAAGCCCAGGGTGGTCGTCACATCCGTTTGCTTCTTGTCCGCCGGCGGCGCGGTGTTGTGCGACAACGCCAGCGCCATCTCCGCGCCGAGATTGCCAAACAGCCGCGCCTTGAGGGCGATATTCCCGGTGGCGCTGGTGTTCTTGCTGTTGGACAGCACCAGCAGATCGAACCGGAACTGGTTATTGTTCACGAAATCGTGGGAATACGCCACGCCGTTGCGCAACACCAGATTGTTTTGCTCGCGGTCATCGGAAAGCTGCTGGCGGGTGTAACCCACGCCAATCTCCACCGTCAGCGAGCTGTTGTACTCCTCGATCAGCAAATGCTGGTAACCGCTGGTCAGGAAATACTGGCTCTCGAAGCCCGAGAAACGATCCCGCACCCCGCGCGCGCTCCAGTAGAAGCTCGACTGCGGCAACAAGCGGTACAACAGCTTGTAATCCGCCAGATAGCGCTCGGCGTTGAGCGCCGATTCATTGAAACTCCGCAGCGCGGTGGTCAGAAACTCGTGACGCCACTGCTTGCCCTGGTAGCGCTCGCGGATTTCCGCATTGAGATTTTGCGTATCGGTGTTTCCCGAAGTGATCACCGCCCCCAGCTTCGCGCTGCCGAACCAGCCGTAGTCCTTGGCCAGCGCGGGCGCGGATGACATGACGGGCAGTATGAAAAGCGCGACCGCGACTCCTGGCAATTTCCCGCGCATGGGATTCCTCTTCATTCCCTTGTTAATGGAATTGCGACTGCGAACACCGGTGGAAAGTTCCTGGCCGCGCGCTATCGCCGGGATGGCCCCCATTGGCGTCATCACGCGACCTCAACCCCGTCA
This sequence comes from Gammaproteobacteria bacterium, assembly GCA_011330835.1. Lineage (GTDB taxonomy): Bacteria > Pseudomonadota > Gammaproteobacteria > UWMA-0217 > UWMA-0217 > HyVt-560. Next base: position 1,466 of record DRPO01000101.1, read on the forward strand.
TCCCGGCGAACGCCGGGATCCAGGACCTCCCCCGAATCAAAAAAGCGGCCCCGGATTGTCCAAGACCTTGCGACACACCCGCTTTACGCCTATCTTCCCATACTCCCCGGCTCCCCGCGAAACTCATGCGAAAACTCACGCCTCTCGACAAACTGTTCAGCGAAATCGACAAGGGCCTGCGCGCGGTTCACGCCAGCGGCGATGGAACGGGGCGGCCCCGACCAGGAAAATGCGAAGGAGACGCCGGATTGTCGGAAACCGAAAAAGCCCACGCCGCCTCGCTGATGCGCGTCAACCACGCCGGAGAAATCGCCGCGCAGGCGCTGTACAACGGGCAGGCGCTGGGCGCCCGGAAGGACGAGGTGAGGCAAAGGCTGCAACAATCCGCGCTAGAAGAAACCGATCACCTCGCCTGGTGTCGCGAACGTGTCGAAACGCTGGGCCAATCGATCAGCCGTCTCGCGCCGTTCTGGTATTGGGGCTCCTTCGCCATCGGCCTCGCCGCCGGTCTGGCCGGCGACCGCTGGAGTCTCGGCTTCATCAAGGAAACCGAGGATCAGGTTGGCGAACACCTGCGCGGCCACCTCCGCGACCTGCCGGAACAGGACGAATGCAGCCGCGCCATCGTGGAACAAATGATCGTCGATGAGCAACATCACGGCGAAGTCGCCATGAGCCTGGGCGGCAAGACGCTGCCCGCTCCAGCGCCGGCAATGATGCGGCTGGCGTCGAAGGTGATGACGACGCTCAGCTATCGGATATAGCGCGGAGGCTGCGCTTGATGTCGCGGTAGAAATTCTCGTGCGAGCCAAGCGCCATGAGTTCGAGAGTCAGCGCGCCATCATCAAAACTGTATCCCAAAAGCGCCAGTTGTTTGTTCATTTTGAATTTGTAGACGCGCAAGAATACGAGGTCGCCTTTTTTCCGCTCTCCCAGATCAGGATTTTCCATGAGCGCTTTAACTGCGGTATCGAGATCCTTTTTCTGGTTGGGTTTCAGTTTCTTGACGGTTTTTTTGAAGGTTGGTGTTTGTAAAACACGGGTTGCCTTAGCCAAAGTCGTAGGGTTCCAGTTTTCCGGCTTCTTTTTCAGCTTTGGCAATGATCGCTTTCTTGACGAATTCATAAGGCAGATCAGGGTTGTCTTCCATAATCTCCCCAATTCTTGCCCAGTGCTCAATTTGCTTGGGCAGGGTTCGGTTAAATGCCTTGGCCATAATGGCGGCCTTTTCAATAAGATCCTGGTCTAATCTTATGCTGGTTGTGGCCATGTTTGTGAACTCCAGTCGCGTCGCGCTTGGTGTAGTATCTTGCTACAATTGGATCATCTTGCCACAAGGGTGTCAACTTGGTCTCGCGGCATCAGCGCGTTGCCCTGTCGAAGACACCACCGTGGAACGATCAATAGTTGCAAAAGTACCGGAGTGGAGTAACGAAGGCGTGGTCTGTTTTTCACCACAGAGGCACAGAGAACACAGAGTCAAGAAGGGAAAGGATTGCTGCATCCGGGGCGTCTGATCGCGCGGGAGTGCTTGCGAATCGAAAACTCTGTGTCCTCTGTGGTTGAAAACGACGGCGGTGGGCACCCGACAATGTCGGCGAGATTTTCGGCGCCTTTTGCCGGCAGGGATGCCGGCGCTCCCCCGGTCGTCAGTGCGTCGGTTGTTTTTCCGCCAACAGTTTCTTGAGAGAATTTTCGATGCCGAGATCCAGCACGTTGTTGGCGAACAGCAGCAACGGCATGGTCTGTTCGAGCAGTTCAGGAAGTTGATCCTGGACTTCCCGGGTTTTTCCTTCCCGAAGCAGGCGGGCGGCTTCGTCAAGACCCAGGGGTTGTTCGTCGTCTTCGACCAGCGGGTCGTCGAGACGGTTGGCGATCAGTTGGTCGCCGCCGGTGGTGAAGGCCTGGTCCACGCGGGTTTCGGCAATTGAGTTGAGTTCGCCGAAGTCGAGGTCGTCATTGAGGGACGGCGTGACCAGACCGCCGCTGACGGTGAGGCGGAATTTGAGTTCGCCATATTCGAAGGCGGTGTAGCGCAGCATTCTGAAGATGGCGTCGGCGACGGCGCGGGCTTCTTCATTGCTGGTGTTGGGCAGGACGATGGCGAAGTCGGAGGCGCCGAGACGCACCACCAGGTCCTTGCGGCGAATCTCGCCTTCGATGAGTTTGCCGATGCGGTATAGCGTGCGCTTGGTGAATTCGGTGCCGGTTTTGCGCAGCAGCACCTTGACGCGATCCACCTTGATCCGCATGACGGAGATGGGCCGGTGCGCGCGGATGGCTTCTTGCAGCAGGTTTTCGCCCTCCCGCAACAGGTAGCTGCGCCGCGCCTGGCGAATTTCGTTGGCGGCGGAGTGGCGGTCGCTGGAGATGACCGTCGAGTTGTAGGTGGGGCTGGCCTGGGTCGCCGCTGTCGCGGGTTCCGCGGCGGCGGGCTCGGGTTCGCTCTCCGGCGCGCGGAACGGAACGATTTTCGCTTCGCTGGGCGGCAGCACGTACTGACGCACGGTTTCACGCAGTTCGACCGCGGAGAATGGTTTGCCGATGAATTCGGTGGCTCCGAGGGTGATCGCGCGCGAGCGCATTTCGACGTCGTCCTCGTGACCGGTGACGACGATGATCGGCAATTTCTTGAGCCGTGAATCTTCGGAGTCGCGCAGCGCTTCGAGGACATCGAAACCATCGACGTCCGGCATCCACAGATCCAGCAGCATGCAATGGATGCCGGGGTTCTGGTTGACGAAGTTGATGGCTTCCTCGCCGTTCTTGGCTTCCTCGATCTGGTAGTGATCTCCCAGGATGGTGCTGACCGCCTTGCGGATGACTTTGGAATCATCAACAACGAGGATGACCTGGTTGGCTCCGGTTTGTGTCTCGGTGTCCGTCATTGGTTCGTCCAATTGTTATAAGCCCTGATATTGAATACCGGATCCGACGATTCCAGACGTGCAGAGTCCCGCTTCTGACCGAAGTCGACGGTTTCGCGGAGAATCCCCGGGCGCGGCGACGCTCAAAACGGGGAATGCGTCATCTCTGGAAGTCGCCGCTCGCGGCGGCTGCTCCGGGAATATCGGACAGGAAGCGGTCAAACGGAGGCGTCCGATCCAACCCAATACGGTCTAGTCCCGGGCAGGCCAGTCTACTGCGATCAGCGAAAGGATTACGGGGAATGCGTCATACTTTGTGACATTCGCGGAATCATGCGAGAGTCCGCGCGGATGGCGGGAATGTGAACGGTTCAAGCGTCCTTTTTCAGCGGCGTAAAGTGGATCGGCTGTTCCCGGGCGGCGTCTTCGAAGTAGCGGTCGAAGACCAGTTCGATCACCATGCCGCGATCACTGCTGGCGGCCTTGACCTGTTTCAGATCCTCGACGCGGGTTCCCAGATAGGCGGAGGTGGCCGCGATGAGTTGCTCGTTGTTGTCAAACAGCGCGTTGATCAGCGTATTGGCGATATACTGCGCGCGCTGCATGGCGTTGGGGTTGGGGATCAACTCGTCGCCAAAGGGAACGCCTTCGCGCATCATGCGCTCGTCGAGTTCGTCCAGATAACGCCGCTGCAGTCCCGGCAGACGAGTCGAGCGGTCGTATTCGTAGATCTTGCGGCCATCGATCACGATGGCGAGTGGTTTTTCCATTAATCTAGAGTCTGTATGCCAGAAGCTGCCAATCCTATGGGAATCGATCTCTTCATGCCAGAAAACACAGTCCATTCATGATTTCGACCGAAAATCTTGCGCTACAACGCGGAGGCCGCGAGCTGTTTTCCGGCGTGAGCCTCAAACTCCACCGGGGCCATCGCTACGGGCTGACCGGGGCGAACGGAACCGGCAAGTCGAGCTTTTTCGGGCTGATCCTCGGGGAGCTAGAGGCGGATGCCGGCGAGTTGTCCGTTCCTCCGGGCGCGGTAATCGCCCATGTCGCCCAGGAGACGCCGGGCGTCAGCCGCGCCGCCATCGAGTACGTGGTCGACGGGGATACCCGCCTGCGGGCTCTGGAGGAACGCATCGCGGGCGCGGAAGGCGAGAAGCTGGCTGAACTGCTGGCGGAATACGAGACGCTAGGCGGCTATGCGGCCCGATCGCGCGCGGCGACGCTGATGCACGGGCTGGGCTTCGGCCCGTCGCGGATCGACGCGCCGGTGAGCAGTTTTTCCGGCGGCTGGCGGATGCGGCTCAACCTGGCGCGGGCGCTGATGCAGCGCTCCGACCTGCTGCTGCTCGACGAGCCCACCAACCATCTGGATCTCGACGCCGTCCTGTGGCTGGAAAACTGGCTGCTGGGTTACGAAGGCATTCTGCTGCTTATCTCGCACGATCGCGAATTTCTCGACGCCGTCGCCACGGACATCCTGCATCTCGAACAGGGCGCCATCACCGCCAGCGAGGGCAACTGGTCCGCGTTCGAAAAACAGCGCGCCGCGCGACTCGAACAACAGGCCGCGATGCACAAGAAGCAACAGCGCGAGATCGCGCATCTGCAACGTTTTATCGACCGGTTTCGCGCCAAGGCGACCAAGGCGCGGCAGGCGCAAAGCCGCATCAAGGCGCTGGCCCGGATGGAGGTCATCGCCGCCGCGCATGTCGATTCTCCGTTCCATTTCAGCTTTTTCCCGGCGGCGCGGGCCGGCGACCCGCTGCTCAAGCTCGAAGCGGTCAGCGCCGGCTACGGGGACAACCGGATACTGGAAAACCTCGACTTCCAGCTCAGCCCCGGCTCCCGGGTGGGCCTGCTCGGCCCCAACGGCGCGGGCAAATCCACCCTGATCAAGCTGCTCGCTGGCGAACTGCCGGCCATGGCGGGCGAGCGGATCGAAGCGCAGGGGCTGAAGATCGGCTACTTCGCCCAGCACCAACTCGAACAACTCGACGCCGAAGCCTCCGCCCTGTTGCACCTGCAACGCAGCGACTCCGGCGACGCCGCCGAACAACAGATGCGCGACTTCCTCGGCGGCTTCGGCTTCCAGGGAGAGCGCGCCGAACAACCGGTCGCGCCCTTCTCGGGCGGCGAAAAAGCCCGCCTCGTGCTGGCGCTGCTGGTCTGGCAAAAGCCCAACCTGCTACTGCTCGACGAACCCACCAACCATCTCGACCTGGAAATGCGGCACGCCATCACCGTCGCCCTGCAAGCTTTCGAAGGCGCCATGGTCATCGTCTCCCACGACCGCCACCTGCTGCGCACCTGCGCCGACGCGTTCTATCTGGTTCACGACCGCCAGTGCGAGCGCTACGACGGCGACCTGGACGACTATCGCCAACTGATCGCCGAACGGGAGAAACAGGCCAATCCTGAACGGCCCGCGCATGATCGCAAACAGCAAAGACGCGACGCCGCCGCCCGTCGCCGCCAGCAACAACCCATTCGCAACAAGCTCAAGAGCAACGAACGGGAGATGGCCGGGCTGCAGCAACGGTTGACCGAACTGGAGCGTCGGCTCGCCGACGACGCGCTCTACCAGCCGGACGCCGCCGATGCGCTGAAACAGGCGCTCGCGGAACAGGCGGAATGCAGCCAGCGCCTCGCCGCGGTCGAGGAGGAATGGCTGACCTTGCAGGAGCAATTGGAGGCGCTTGATTCGCCATAGGGAGTGGATGGAAAAGTGGTTCCCCGCCACCCTCTCCCCCGAGGTGGAGAGGGGAGAATCGGGGCGTCGGGCTATTCGACGGTGACGCTCTTGGCGAGATTTCGGGGCTGGTCCACGTCGGTGCCCTTGAGGATGGCGGTGTGGTAAGCCAGCAGTTGCAGGTAGACGACGTTGACGATGGGGGCGACGATGTCGGGGACGGGGTCGATGTCCACGACGGTCAGGCCTTCGCTGTCTTTTTCGA
>DRPO01000102.1 GCA_011330835.1 Gammaproteobacteria bacterium
GACTATCAACACCCCGGCCTCCCCGATCAGCATGACGCACGCCATTCTGCTGACCTCTGGGTGGCTGCTGCTGTTCTATTTCGCGCTGGCGCCGGTCGTACCCGACGTCATCAACGACGCCGCCGGCGTGCTGGCGGTGATCGCGCTCGCTTTCGGCTGGCCGGGGCTCAAGCGTCTCCAGCGGGACGATATCATCGTGCTGGGCGGCTTCGCGTTGTATGTGGCGATGGCGCTGCCGGGATTGCTGAACAACAGTGACTGGGGCGGCGCGGGCTGGCGGTTCGAAAGCTACCACCCCTTTCTGCTGATGACCCCGATGTGGGGACTGTTTCGCCGTTTCCGCGAGGAGCTGCCCCGCTACCTGCTGCGCGGCGTAGTGCTGGCCGGCGTGGCGCTGGGCGTGTTCACCTGGCTGCGCTACGGGCGCGCCTACGAGGGCCGCGTGGGCCACGCCAGCGGACTCAACCCCAACATCTTCGGGCATGTCGCTTCGCTCGTCGCCTTCACGCTGCTCACCGCGCTGGGAACGCTGCGGCTCCCCTGGACGCGGCGCCTGGCCGTGGCCGCGGCCTTTCTCGGCGCGCTGGCCGCCACGATCGCCTCGGGATCGCGCGGCATCATGATCGCATTCGTGTTCGCGCTGGCGATGGGCGCCACGCTGATCGTGCGGCAACAGGCCGTCTCCACGAGAAAACTGGGCATTGCCGCGGGCGCGCTGGTGCTGGTCGCGGGCTTGCTTTGGGTCATGAAGGAATCCAGCTACTGGACAGCCCGTTGGACGCAACTTTCCCACGAATTTGCATTACTGAACGACTCCAACGACTTCACCTACACCTCGACCCGCGCCCGGGTCGCGCTGGTCATGGGCGCATCGCAGATCTGGCAGGACAACTTCTGGTTCGGCACCGGCCTTGGCGACGCCCAGCACGATTTCGAGCATCTGAAAACCATCGGCCATATCGTCGCCAGCGAGCACCCGGTACTGGTCAAGCAGTTCTCCAACCATATCTTCCACAACATCTTCGCCGACAGCTTCGCCACTACCGGGCTGGTCGGCGGCCTGACGATGATCGTCGCGGTGTTGTGGCTGCCGCTGCGCTATTTCCGGCGTCGTCTGACCGCGTCCGGCGACAACGACATCGCCCGGTTCGCGGCGCTGGCGGGCATCGGTCTGTGCGCCATCAATATCGCTTTCGGCTTCGACAATTCCTGGCTGTATCTCAACAGCCTGCCCTACACGCTGGTGCTGATGACGGCGCTGATGGTCATCAGCGCCGCGCCGCCCGACGGTGAATGACCTGTCGCTGCCCGACCTGCTGACGCACTTCGAGATCGACTGCGTCCTCGACGTGGGCGCCAACCGGGGCCAGTTCGCGCGCTCGCTGCGCGACGCCGGCTACCGAGGGGACATCCACTCCTTCGAACCAGTGGCCGCGACCTACCGAGCATTGCGGGAAGCCGCCGACGGCGACGCCCGTTGGCGCGCCTGGCCGCTGGCTCTGGGCCCGCGCGTTGGCCGGGAGCGAATCAACGTTCTGGCGGATGACGGCTATTCCTCGCTGCTCGACCCGAACGAATCGCCGGATGCGCACTTCGGCGACAAACTCGAACGCCGCCGCGAGGAAACCATTACGGTCACGACGCTGGACGCCTTCCTGAACGAGCACGGCGAGGCTTTCGCCAACCGGCGCATTCTGCTGAAAATGGATACCCAGGGTTATGATCTCGAAGTCGTCCGGGGCGCCGCGCGCTCGCTGGCGAGGATTCCGGTCATTCTCTCCGAAATCGCCTTCATGCCCCTCTACCAGCACGCGCCCGACTATCTCGAAGCGCTGGCGAGTTACCAGCAACTGGGATTTCACCTCGCCTGCCTGATCCCGACCCACCGGCGCGAGACGGACCTGGCGCTGATCGAGGCGGCCTGCTGCCTGGTCAACGTCCGGGGAAAACCGGAGATAGGTGACAACCGTGGGGGCCAGAATGCGCCGATTTGATATACCTCTTGCGATTGAGAATACCCCTTTCAGCGCGCGTGGTTTTCGTCGGGAGCAAGACGTAAAAACGCAAGCATAGCGGGGCCACGTCAAGTTTTGACAACGCGGCTGTCGGCGAAAAGAATGCGCGCCCTGAACGAGGTATTCTTGAGCGCCACAACTATATCAATAGTTTCATATATTTTCGCGGGGCTCAGTCGGTGCATGCCGACTGTTCCCTCTGAGAGGGTTAGGGTCCCCACGAACAAATCCCACCAGCTCGCTCCCAGTCCGTCATTCCGGGCTGAGTGGAGCGAAGACTCCGGAATCCACGTCGGAACCCTGGATTCCCGCTTTCGCGGGAATGACGGCGCAGGCTCCACCCCATCGTCATTCCGGGCTGAGTGGAGCGAAGACCCGGAATCCACGTCAAAGCGCTGGATTCCCGCTTTCGCGGGAATGACGACGCAGGCTCCACCCCAGTCCGTCATTCCGGGCTGAGTGGAGCGAAGACCCGGAATCCACGTCGGAGCCCTGGATTCCCGCTTTCGCGGGAATGACGGCGCAGGCTCCACCCCATCGTCATTCCGGGCTGAGTGGAGCGAAGACTCCGGAATCCACGTCGGAACCCTGGATTCCCGCTTTCGCGGGAATGACGGCGCAGGCTCCACCCCATCGTCATTCCGGGCTGAGTGGAGCGAAGACCCGGAATCCACGTCGGAGCGCTGGATTCCTGCTTTCGCGGGAATGAGGGCGCCTGACCCGCCGCAAGACCAGAAAGACGCCCAACATCAGCCAGCCCAGCGAGCCGCCGCCGTGGTTTTGGTTATCGCCGCCCGGATTGTCGGCGCCCCCCCCGGGAATGCCGCCCCCGGAGGCGCCGCCGGACAGCCGATAAGGGGTGATGGACGTCAATTGCCTGATCCGTTCGAGATCGCTGGAGACCCGGGAGAAGACGTCGTACAGCCCTTCCTGCGCGCACCCCAGCCCCCAGGAAGTCAGCCCGACAAGCACCGCCCGCCCCTCGCGGTCGACAATAATCGGTCCGCCGCTGTCGCCGAAACAACTGCCCTGCCCCGCCGCGCCCGTTCCGGCGCAAATCATGGCGCTGGTCACCGGAGTCCCCGGCAGGCCTCCCACGGTGGTGTAGGCAAAATTGCAGGTCGAATTGGGGACGAACGGCATGCGAACCTCGAACAGTTTCGTCACAATCGGTTCAGGGTCCGGATCGGCATTGATGCCCACGGGGTTCTGCAATCCCCGACCGATCGTTGTTCCAACCTCTCCGGTTCGAGTCACGGCATCGGAAAGGGACGCATCGGCCAGCAATACGGGCTCGACGCCCCGGGGCGCCCTGGCCAGCCGCAACAGGGCAAAGTCGTTGTTGACGGTGTCAATGTTGAACGCCGGATTGATATCGATCTCCTCGACGCCGATCACATTGTCCTGATCCTTTTCCAGATCGAACCCGCCAATGTTGACGCTCAGACTTTGAGGAAGCGTGATATCGAAGACGCAATGCGCGGCCGTCAGCACCCAGCCATTGCCGATATAGCTGCCCCCGCAAAAGCTGCTGGTCGGAATCGAATCGCTGCGATAGTAACCCGCTTCCATCCCGACATCGGCTCGCAGCATGACGCCGGTCGACCGGCTGACTCCGACGACGGGTATGGCGATCGTGTCCGTGGCGTTCTTGTCTTCAATGGTCCCACCCGCGGGAAAATCCCCCGGCAAGTGATTGTAGATAATCACGCCAACCCCGCCCGCCGCCTGACAGTTCCGGGCCTTGTCCCGAAACAGGTTGGATCCCCGCTCGATCAGGCAAACCTTGCCGCTGGCGTCGGGGCAGACACCGAATCCCTGCGCGCAATCCACCAGCGGGCCGGAAAACAGGGTCTGTTTCGACCCCGCGAGAAACCGCGCCTGGAACACGCCCGACCCACCGCGAAACTCCAGCGGTTGCTGCATCAGCGCCGCCATCCACGGATAGGCCGTCGGAGACGACTCGACCCCGCCAACAATTCGCGGCTGAATTTCCGTCGCCGGCGACGCGCCGCAAAGCGCCAGCCCGATCGCCCATGCCGCAATGCGGCCACCCATCAATCTCATCAGCAGTCATCTCCTTTGCCCATGGCGATATACTTCTCGCGAATGAAACGTCCGATTCTAGCCATCAATAGTTGCAAAAGTACTCGCACCCTGTGTCCCGATATGCGGTTTTCCCCCTCACCCTAACCCCCAGTGGGAGAGGGGATTATTGGGAGCGCCGCCGTGACTGTGAGAATATACGCAACGATTAATATCTGGCCTGAAGAGGCCGCTCTCAACCACGAGAGGTACAGTTTACGCCATCGGAGCGTCATTGGTTGCCTTTCCCGAAACGGGAGTATTCCGAGACGCCCATGATACCAGTCAATGGGCTCGCCAGCAGGGAATCAGCGTTCCGGATACGCGCCCGGCAACGCGCGACAGGCCGATCGCTGAAAAAGGGAATTTTTCACTATTTCTTTACTCCAGTCACATTCCGGCCATCAGGCCAACCATTGACTCCGCTAGAGCGCCGTCTGGCGCGAATCCGCTTTCAAACTGTCTTTGCATGGCGATAGTCTTGCCATGAATCCGTGGGAAACGCGGACCAACGATGGTCTTCCACAACATCAACCAGAGTAGCGGCAGGGACAGGCTATGATATTCGCGGCGTTTCGAACACAAAAAAGAAGAAAGTCGTATCAGGAACTCGAAGCCGAAAACGCTCATCTCAAACAACAGTTGGCGGTTTATCAGTCGAGACTGGGCCAACAGGGGAATGGCCGGGACCGGATCGATCAGCTCAACGATTTTCTGCATATCGGCAACGAGACGCTGGGACGCGGTCTGGGCAAGGTCCAGCAGAACCTCGGTGGCGCGGTGGAGACCGCCAAGGGGTCTCTCTCGGAAATCGCGGAGATCCGCGAGGATTTCGCGAACCTGGCGAAAAAGATGGCCCAAGTCAGCGATGATGTCGACACGCTGCAAAACCAGTCGGAGCAAACCAACCAGGCCATCGAGTCGTTTCTTGGCGACGCCCGTGAAATCAACCAGGTTCTCGACCTGATCGAAAACATATCGAACAAGATCAATCTAATCGCATTCAACGCCGCCGTCGAGGCCACCAAGGCGGGCGCCGCGGGCAAGGGCGTCGCGGTCGTCGCCGACGAAATCAAGTCGCTGGCGCAGCAATCGCACCAGGCGCTGGGCAAGATCCGAAAAGTCATCGATTCCATGGCCGACAGCGTCGAACAGGTCTCCGAGGCCGGCAAGACCATTTCCTCCCTGGCCCAAGACGTCAGTCAGAGGGTGAGGAACTTCGGCATGGAGGTCCATGCCGTGGACCAAAACCTCGGACATCGTTTTACCATCATTCATGACACCACCGACCGCGTTTTCCTGAGCCTCGCCATGGTCGACCACATCCTGTGGAACGTCAACACCGTCGCGTCAATCATCCAGGGAAAACCGGCGATGAAATATGTCAGTCACCGCGAATGCCGGCTGGGAAAATGGTACGATCAGGGCGAGGGCAGGCAGTATTTCTCCCACTCTCAGGCGTACCTGGAACTCGAACTCCCGCATAGCCGGGTGCATCAGAAAACTCGCGAAATTTTCGCCTGTCTCGAAGCGAGCGGTTGCAACTACGAACAGGTGCTTCAAGCCTTCTC
>DRPO01000103.1 GCA_011330835.1 Gammaproteobacteria bacterium
ACCTCGAAAATTCGGAACAAATCCGGGATTTTAGAGGTTTTTGCCAAGTTCGAATCGCTGACACCCGTTTTCAGGGGATTTCTTCCTTTAACTCAGTGGCTTACGAGGTACGGGTTTGGCAACGCTGGGACAGTAGTGGTGCAAAATATGTGCTATGAAATTGGTGTGATCGCCCATTCCCGCGGCGTGCGGGAACCCCGGGAACCGCGGCGCTCGCACGCCCGCATCGTCAACGAAAAAGAGCTCTCGATCCCGCTCGACGAACTCTACGGACAGCAACCATGAGCAAAAACGCCCATACGGAAAAAACCGGCAATGGCGTCGCCACCATCACCCCGAAACAAGCCTGGGAGATGGTGCAAACCATTCCTTCCGCCGTGCTGATCGACGTCCGCTCCAGCATGGAGTTCCTGATGATCGGCCACCCCAAGGGCGCCGTCCACATCCCCTGGGTGGATGAACCCGACTGGGAGCCCAACCCCAACTTCGTCCGCCAGGTCAGAAACCTGCTTCTCGGCGGCGTCATCTGCATCCAGGGCGAATGCCCGCCCATCCTCCTCATCTGCCGCAGCGGCAAACGCTCGCTGGAAGCCGGCGAAGCACTGGTCAAGGCCGGCCTCAAGAATGTCTACAATATCGCCGACGGCTTCGAAGGCGAACTGGACGACCAGCATCACCGCAGCACACTCGCCGGCTGGCGCCACGACGGACTCCCCTGGGAGCAATGTTGAACATGACCGACTATCACGCCGAAGCCCTTGAACTCGCCGCCCAGGGCGACTGGGACGCCGCCCACCGCCTTATCCAGCAGCATTCCGACCCGCTGGCCTGCCTGATTCACGGCTACCTGCACCGCGTGGAAGGCGACCAGTGGAACGCGCGTTACTGGTACCGCAACGCCCGGGAAGAAATGCCCGCCAACACGCTGGACGAGGAATGGCGGCGGCTGATGGGCATGTGTGGGGAATAGCCTCATGGGGTCTCGCTGACTCGCGGGAGGATGCCGGATCCGCTTTTCACGCATCGGTGTGATGATCTGTCCATTGACTCAAGCCCGTTCATAGCTCCAACATCCCTGCCGGCATACCGAGCTGGGCTTGGAGCCCACCCTGCTTGCCGATGTAACACACTCCTGGAGAACCTATGCCCACCGTGATTCGCGCCGACCTCAACCAACCCGCCCACGCCGCGGCTGAAATCATGCTGCTGGACGCCTACGCCCGCGACCCGATGGGGGGCGGCAAGGGACTCGACGAGCGGGTCAGGCGGAGATTGTGCAAAGAACTCTTGCGCCGCGACGCCGCTGTTGTCCTGGCCTTTGTCGATGACAGGCCGGTGGGCCTGATCAACGCCTTCGAGGCGTTTTCGACCTTCCAGTGTCGCCCGATCCTGAATATCCACGACGTGAGCGTATTGCCGGACTTCCGGGGCCAGGGCGTCGGGCGAGCCATGCTGAAGGAAGTCGAGGCAATCGCGCGCGAGCGCGATTGCTGCAAGCTGACGCTGGAAGTCCTGGCGGGCAACGCGCCCGCCCGATCCCTCTATGAAAAAGCCGGCTTTCGCGGCTATGAACTCGACCCGTCCTTTGGCTCGGCCCTGTTCTTCGAGAAGGCGCTTTGATCGAACGCATACGGAAGCTTCGCTGGAATTCAGCGCCGGATACGCCTAACATGATCCTTCCGGAGCGGCGAGCCGCCGCCATATCAATAGCCATACCGGTCACAGGAGAGTCACGCCAACTCACACCATGACGACTCGCCATTGACTGAATGAAAGCCTCCAGACCGCGCCACCCCAAGGGCCTCCGAATTCTGTTTTTTACCGAGATGTGGGAGCGTTTCAGCTACTACGGCATGCGCGCCTTGCTGGTGCTGTACCTGGTGGAGGGGCTGGAGGTTCCACGCGAGGATGCGCTAAAGATCTATGCGTTGTACACGGCGCTGGTGTATCTGACGCCGATCGCGGGTGGTTATCTGGCCGATCGGTGGCTGGGACGGCATCGCGCGGTGCTGACGGGGGGCATCGTGATGGCGATGGGGCATTTCGCGATGGCCTTGCCGGAGTACCTGCATCTGGCGCTGGGCCTGCTGGTGATCGGCAACGGTTTTTTCAAGCCAAACATTTCCACGCTGGTGGGCGGTCTCTATGACCATGACGATCCACGCCGCGACGGGGGGTTCACGATTTTCTACATGGGCATCAATCTCGGCGCGCTGCTGTCGCCGCTGATCTGCGGCACGCTGGGAGAGAAGGTGGGCTGGCACTACGGCTTCGCGGCGGCGGGCGTGGGCATGGTCATCGGGGTGCTGGTTTTTTCACTGGGGCATCGTCGGCTGCGGGCCGATTTACGCGAGCAGGCGCTGGCGACCTTCGACCTCCGCGACTGGCTGGCGGTCATTGCGACCAGCCTGGCGAGCCTCGCCGCCGCGGCGCTGACCGTTTACAACTGGCCCGCCGCGGAGCGCTTCTGGCATGAGCTGGCCCACTGGCAGCGTGGCTTGCTGATCCTGATCCTGCTGGCGCCGCTGTTTTACCGCCGCCGCAATTCTCCGCGCGCTCCGCTGAACGCGCGGGATTTCCGCCACATTCTGGCGATCCTCATTCTCGGAGTGTTCACCGTCGTTTTCTGGATGGGTTTCGAGCAAGCCGGCGGGACGATGAACCTGTTCGCGCTTGAAAACACCGACCGGAGCGTTTTCGGCTGGGAGATCCCGGCGAGCAATTTTCAGTCGCTGAACCCCTTGCTGATCCTGATCCTGGCGGTTCCCTTTTCAGTCCTGTTCATGGTGACGGATCAGACGCGCTTCGGGCTGTCGACGCCGGCGAAGATGGCCAACGGTCTGATCATTCTTGGCCTGGGCTTCGCGCTGCTGGCGGTGGCCAATGAACGGGCCGAGGCGGTTGGCCGGGTCAGCCCGCTATGGCTGGTGGGCGTTTACCTGCTGCATACCGTGGGCGAACTGTTCCTGTCGCCGGTCGGGCTGGCCATGGTCACCCGCCTGGCGCCCTTGCAACTGGCGTCGTTGATGATGGGCGTCTGGTTCACCGGCGTGGCGATCGCCAATTATCTGGCGGGCACGCTGGAATCGACGCTTCAGCAATATGATATCGCGCTGTACTGGTTCCTGGTGAGCGCCTCGTTCGGCGCGGGGCTGTTGCTGCTGATGCTGACGCCATTGCTCAAGCGACTGATGCGCGACGACCCGAAGAACCACCCGGGAGCATCAACATAAAAGTATTTTACTAATTTCAAATATTATATTTTTCATAAAGTTAGCTTATTTTTTGTGGATTTCAAACGCGCCAATCAAATTCATCTCTGTTTTCTCCACCTTTTTATTGATTAAAACGTATGTTTAAACTAGGCTCATGAATTATGAGCGCGAATACCAAAACCCGGATCATGGATACCGCCGAAATGCTGTTCGGCGCGGAAGGATTCAACGCCACGTCACTGCGGACCATCACCCAGGCCGCCAATGTCAACCTGGCGGCGGTGAATTACCACTTCGGCGGCAAGCTGGGGCTGCTTGAAGCGGTTTACCAGCGCCGGATCGACCCCATGAACAAGCAACGGCTGAAGCGGCTCGAACAGTTGCGAAACAGTCACCCGAATTCCCCCATCCCCCTGCCGGAGCTGGTCAGAGCCTTCGTCGAGCCAGCGCTGGCGCTGAGTCGCCAGCCGGGCGGACAGCATTTCATCAAACTGTTGGGGCGCAGCTATATGGAGCCGCGCCCCGTACTACAGGACAAGGTGAGAGAGATGTTCGCCGAAACGTCGGACCGGTTCGTGGAGGCGTTTAGCCAGACGCTGGCCCATCTGTCGAAGGATGAACTCTACTGCCGCATGCACTTCATGGTGGGCGTTCTCGCCTACTGCATGACCGGCGCCGATATGATGCGGATCATCGCTTCGAGCCGTTTTTTTGAAGACGCTTCTTCCGAGACGCTGATCACGAACCTGGTGAGATTTATTTGCAACGGAATGGCCGCTCCCGGGTCTATAGAAACAGCGACGTCTGAAGAAACCAACATCGAGTCCAACGTCATCGCGCTGGAAGGCTGAATTTCAGTCGCCTCCGGGCGCCGCCCCCGACGGGCTTGGGACCGACCGACTCGAAGGAGCAAAGATCATGAGCATTATTGTCTGGTTGGCCGCGCTGGCCGGATTCGCCTGGGGCCTGGCCCGACTCGACCTGTCGCTGAAAGCCTGGCTGGGCATTGCGGGCGGCGGCCTGTTGCTGCTGACGCTGGGCGGCTTCAGTCATCCCCTGTGGAGCGTTGTCGCGTGGCTGGCGTTTCTCACCGTCTCCGCGCTGGTTTTTCTTCCCGACGTTCGCATGAAATGGCTCAGCAAGCCGCTGCTGCGCGCCATTCGCGCCAACATGCCGCCGATGTCGGAGACCGAGCGCACCGCCATCCAGGCCGGCGACACCTGGTGGGAAGCCGAGCTGTTCGCCGGCAACCCGGACTTTCGCCAGTTGCTCGACTACCCGGCGCCACAGCTCAGCGAGGAAGAACAGGCCTTTATCGACGGCCCGGTCCAGACGCTTTGCGACATGCTCGACGACTGGCGAATCACCCACGAACTGAACCGCCTGCCCGACGAGGTCTGGGAGTTCATGAAGAAGGAGCGTTTCTTCGGCATGATCATTCCCCGCGAGGCCGGCGGGCTGGGCTTTTCCGCGCTGGCCCATTCCCAGGTCATCGTCAAGCTGGCGAGCCGCAGCATATCGGCGGCGGTCACCGTAATGGTGCCCAATTCGCTGGGGCCGGCGGAACTGCTGTTGCACTACGGCACGGAAGAACAAAAGAACTACTTTCTGCCCCGGCTGGCCGATGGTCGGGAAATCCCCTGCTTTGCCCTGACCGGCCCCGAGGCGGGCTCCGACGCGGGCGCGATCCCCGACACCGGGATCGTCTGCAAGGGCATGCACGAAGGCAAGGAAGTGCTCGGCCTGCGCCTGAACTGGGAAAAACGCTACATCACGCTCGGGCCGGTGGCGACGATCCTCGGTCTGGCGTTCAAGGCCTACGACCCGGATCATCTGCTCGGCGACAAGGAATCGCTGGGCATCACCTGCGCGCTGATCCCCACCAACACGCCCGGCGTGGAAATCGGTCGGCGGCACTACCCGCTCAACGCCGCGTTCCAGAACGGCCCCAACCGGGGTCGCGATGTCTTCATCCCCATGGACTGGGTCATCGGCGGACAGGCCCGCATCGGCGATGGCTGGCGCATGCTGATGGAGTCCCTGTCAGCCGGACGCGGCATCTCCCTGCCCGCGTTGAGCACCGCCGGCGGCAAGTTCTCGGCGCGACTGACCGGCGCCTACGCCCGGGTGCGCAAGCAATTCCACATGCCCATCGGCAAGTTCGAGGGCGTCGAGGAGGCGCTGGCGCGGCTGGCGGGGCACGCCTATCTGATGGACGCGGCGCGACGCCTCTCCACCACCGCGCTGGATCTCGGCGAGAAGCCGTCGGTCATCTCGGCCATCATCAAGTACAACCTGACCGAACTGATGCGCGTCTCGGTCAATGACGCAATGGATATTCACGGCGGCCGAGGCATCTGCCTCGGCCCGGCCAACTACCTGGCCCGCACTTACCAATCGCTGCCCATTTCCATTACCGTCGAAGGCGCGAACATTCTGACCCGCAGTCTGATCATCTTTGGCCAGGGCGCCATGCGCTGTCATCCCCACCTGCTGCGCGAGATCGAAGCCGTCAACGAGCCGGACAAGAACAAATCCCTGCATGATTTCGACGCCGCCCTGATGCAACACCTCGGTTACAGCATCAAGAACGCCGCGCGCGCCTTCACTTTCGGCTGGTCGGGCGGCAAACTGGCCCCAAACGCCGGCTCCGGCGACATCACCGACCCCTGGTTTCGTCAGCTCAGCCGGTTCAGCAGCGCCTTCGCAATCACCGCCGACGTCGCCCTGCTGCTGCTTGGCGGAAAACTCAAGCGCAAGGAAAAACTGTCGGGCCGGTTCGCCGACGCGCTCAGCTATCTCTACATGGGATCGGCGGCGCTGAAACATTTCCACGACCAGGGGCAACCCGAAGCCGACCTGCCACTGCTCAGGTGGAGCATGGCGACCGTGTTGTTCCGCATCCAGGAGGCGCTGGACGGCATATTGCGGAATTTCCCCTCCCGGGCCGCTGGCCTGGCGCTGCGCGCCATCGTGTTTCCGTTGGGACGCCGTTTCCACGCGCCCGACGACCGCCTTGGCCACGAGGCGGCCAGCATCCTGCTGACTCCGGGAGAGGCGCGCAACCGGCTGACGGAGGGCGTCTACCAACCCTCGAATCCCGATGATCCCATCGGCGTCGTCGAATACGCGCTGAAAAAAACGCTGGAAGCCGAACCCCTGGAGCGCCGCCTCCATCGACAAGGTCTGGACAGAGACTATACTGAGACAGTGGAAGCCTGGCTGCGACGCCTGAAAGACGGGAATGACATCGACGCGGCGGAGGCCGCATTGCTGAAAACGGCGCACCAGGCGATCCGCAAGGCGATCATGGTGGATGATTTTCCACAAGAAGCCGCCGCGCGGGAAATCCACCGTGAAATTGCCGCCTAACCCCTCAACCCAAGGAAACGATGAGCGCCAACAAGAATCCGGAAAAAATCATAACCGGCTCCAGAATCGTCAACTACCTGGAAAAACCCGGCGCCGACTACATGCCGGAAGAAGCGATGCGCACCCTTCCGGAAATGTTCGAGTCCCGGGTAATGCGCACCCCTGAACTGCCGGCCTACCAGCAATTCGACCCGACAACCGGCAAATGGAACCAATACACCTGGGGCGACACCGGCGACCGCGTCGCGGCCTGGCGCGCCTCGCTCGCCGCCGAGCGCCTCTCTCCCGGAGACCGCGTCGCCATCCGCCGAAGCAACGGCTACAACTGGGTGCTGTTCGACCAGGCGGCGCTATCGCTGGGTCTGGTGGTAGTGCCGCTCTATGTCGACGACCGCCCCGACAACGTCGCCTACATCCTGGAAAACGCCGGCGTCAAGCTGATGTACCTGGAGCATGACCAGCAGTGGACCTGCCTGAAAAACAACCTGGACCAACTCACGCAGGTCCAGCGCGTTGTCATCGAACAGGGCGACGATACGCGCACCCTCAGCCTTGAAGACAGCCGGGTGATCGATCTGCCCGCCTGGCTGAAAAACCGGGCCAACACGGCTCCCCGACCCGATATCGCCCCCAACGACCTGGCGACGATCGTCTACACCTCCGGCACCACGGGGCGACCCAAGGGCGTCATGCTCAGCCACCGCAACATCACCTCCAACGTCCGTTCGGGGGTCAACCATATCGGCTGTTACCCGCAAGACAGCATGGTGTCTTTCCTGCCACTATCCCATACCTTCGAGCGCACGGTGGGCTATTACGTGCCCGTGATGGTGGGCTGCGAGGTGATTTTCGCCCGTTCGATTCCGGAACTCGCCGAGGATCTGCAAAACAAGAAACCCACGATCCTGATCTCGGTTCCAAGAATCTACGAGCGCGTCTACGGCAAAATCAAGGCGCAACTGGAAGAAGGCCCCGACATCAAGAAGAAGCTTTTCGACAAGACCGTCGATGTCGGCTGGACCCGTTTCGAATACCAGCAGGGACGCGCCAAATGGCATCCCAAACTACTGCTCTGGCCACTGCTGGACAAACTGGTCGCCTCGAAAGTGCGGGCCAAGCTCGGCGGCAACCTGCGCTTCGCGCTCAGCGGCGGCGCCCCGCTGCCGCCCGCCATCTCCAGGGTATTCATCAGCCTCGACATTATCATTCTGCAGGGTTACGGACTGACCGAAAGCAGCCCGATCATCTCCGCCAACACGCTCGAATTCAACCAGCCCGCCAGCATCGGCGTCCCGCTATTGAACGAGGAGGTCAAGATCGGCGAAAACGACGAACTGCTGGCGCGCGGCCCCAACATCATGCTGGGTTACTGGAACAACCCCGAAGCCACCGCCGAAGTCATCGACGACGAAGGCTGGCTGCACACCGGCGACAAGGCCCGTGAAGAGGATGGTTATCTATACATTATTGGCCGCATCAAGGACATCATCGTGCTCGCCAATGGCGAAAAGGTGCCGCCCGCCGACATGGAAACCGCCATCGCCGAAGACGCCCTGTTCGAACAATGCCTGGTGATTGGCGAACAGAAACCCTACCTGACCGCGCTGGTGGTTCTCAACGCCAGCCTCTGGGAAGAGATCAGGAAAAACAGGGGCATGGCGTTCGACAATCCGAACAGCCCCGAGGTGGAGAAATTCCTGCTCAAACGCATTGGAGAACGTATCCGGAACTTCCCGGGATACGCGCAAATCCAGCGCGTCAAGGCCACGCTCGACCCGTGGACCGTGGACAACAACCTGGCGACCCCGACGATGAAACTTCGCCGCGCGAGAATCGAGGAACGCTACGCCAGCGAGATCAGGGACATGTATGAGGGGCATTAGCAAATTACATACTTCTCGCGATTGACAATACCCCATTCCCTCCAGACCCCGAACCCTGGATTCCCACCTTCGCGGGAATGACGGAGGCGAAATTCGTCATTCCGGGCTGAGTGGAGCGAAGACCCGGAATCCAGACTCCGAACTCTGGGTTCCCGCTTTTGTCGGAGGAGTACCGACACTCCGGAGTTGCCAACAATGCGGCCCAAGCCGCTCTGTTCTATACTGTTATTCAACATGATCGAAAGGCTCATGCCCAAATTCCAAAAATCCTGGTCGTTATC
>DRPO01000104.1 GCA_011330835.1 Gammaproteobacteria bacterium
GATGCACATGTCTTTGATACATTTTTTCCGAAGCCCTCCGACAGGCCGGGACAAAAGAAGAAACCCGATCGGCCAAATGACCCTACCGAACCTCCACCGCCTCCGAAGTCGCCGGTGTTCAAAGTCGAGACTCTCGAAGACGGGCTTCGGATCATGGCAAATCCGGCTTTCCCGGAATGGCCGGTGAACTTGACCGTATCAATTGCTTATGCGGACGGAACGCGTCGCCCGTCTTGGAGCCCGTACGATTTCAAGCTGGAAGATCTCGATATCAAGAACACTGATTGTGATCTTACATTCACGAAAAACAAGGTGAAGGCGACGAACTGCGGCCCGGATGCGGAGATTGAGATCACCGGTTTTGATACGAAACGCGAACTGGACACGACCATAAGGCCTTGGAAACATGCGTAGAAGGATCAGGCTTACTGGGCGCAGGCAGCTTCCCCGTTCTTCCGTCGACGTTCAAGTTAACGCGGTAGGAGGCAAGAAGGTTGTCTCTATGACCATCGCCGATCCCAGACAGTTCGCAATGATGCCAGATACGGCCCGAATCAAACTGCGCCTTTTTGAGAACAAACTCTCCGAAACTTTGGAATTCGGAACACTCGGGAATGTGAAAACCACGGCCGATATCAGTAACGGTGCCTTTTCGGCACCAACCTGTCAGCTGCGCGTCGTAGCAACCGACGCGCAGCACAAAGGCCTTCTATTGGGAAGCACCGATACATGGAATCTCAAGGCGGGCGGCGATGATGAAGGTAGCAAGGCCAGTGAAAGCATTCTGCTATTTCTTCCCCAAGATATTTCACCCCGCACGTGGAAGCTGGATGTGCGGGAGGACGACTACCCCGTTGTCTACATTGACAAAAAAATCCCCGACCCGCGCACATGGGCGAGGAACGATCCGGTTTTCGTAAGCTGCGTTCTTCCGGCCATCATCAGAGAGGTGTTCGATGACCTCCTTTTGGCCAATACGCCACCCGTACAGGCTTGGGCCAAGGACTGGCTTCTTTGGGCTGACACGCTCATGCCAGGCAAAGCCCCGCCGTGGAACGATGGCCGCCCGCAGAAACAAGCATGGCTCGCAGATCTTGTCGACAGTTTCTGCCAAAGACACGGTATGCTTGATCTCTTGGTCGGCATGCTCGAACAGGAGGCGGCCGCATGAGCACGTTTCCCGCTCTTTACGAATTTAATAAATCCGGGCTCAAGGCCTTCGAGAAAGTGTTTTCCAACCAGGTTCCCGACTCTGCCGTCGATCCCATGGATACGGCTCTTGTATCTTGTGTGCCGGGCACGAAACCCTTTGTTTCGAGAGAATTCGCAACGGCAAAGGAGATGGCGCAGTCCGTCTTGGATTCCATGGGCAAGGCCGATGCGCTGAGTCTCCTTTCCAATACCGGCCTTTGGGCTTGGTTGACTTTTATTTTGCGGGACCAACTCTTCAAAAAAGCGAGCGATGGCCCTTGGAAGGTTGGTGAAATCCATCGCTGGTATCCGAGCAACCCGAATGACTGGCAGAAGGGCCAACGGCACTTGGTGCGCATGCCCGTCCTGCTCCTCGCGACGCTTGGGCAGGATGCCGACCACCTTCTCTGCGGTACGCCCTCTGTTCTTCCTGAAATCCGCGAGCAATTGACAAGTCAGCAGGACATGTTCAACCACGTTTTCCAAAGAGTAGCGCGGTCACTCTATTTCGATGACACCACAGGCAAGCTCAAACGAGGGGCTGGAGGCAAAACCGCCGGCACACCTCGCCGGCTGGCAAAGGTCCGACAACAGCTGGATGTGACATGGGATCTTGAAGACCTCGACCCTGCAATAGTCACCGAAATGCTTCCCGCCGAATTCTCCCGGTTCAAGCCGCAACCCAAATCCGCCCGGAAGTCGCAATCGGTTGGCCGTTCATCTCCGCCACTGATTCCGACCCCAAATACAGTAAGCCCATAGGCGTTATCGGTAACATCCATCTCGCCTTCCACATCGGAACCTCCGAAAGCGACCAAAAAAGAGGATTTCGTCGTTAAAATTGTCCTTCAACGACTGTTCACAAAGTTCTTGCCATAAATCGAGTCGGCTCTGAATCCAGAACTTCGCCCGGCATTGGCATTAGCAGCATTTTAACCTTGTTCTGGTTTCGTTTCCGTGCGATGGTCGAAAAAAATGTCCCGGCGGAGGCGGCAGCATGTCCACATTTTCAGAACTTCGGCAGCGTGCCGGCTTGAGTGTTCAAGAGGCGGCCGACGAGGTCGGGTGCGCCATCAGCACGGCCTACCGGTGGGAACACGGTGAGGTCGAGACACCGGCCGATGCCATCAAGGCGCTTGAGAAAATCGCGGGGCGCACGCGGCGGAAAGCGTCCGGGTTCAGGTTCATCGATCTGTTCGCCGGAATCGGCGGAATTCGGCTCGGTTTCGAAGCCATCGGCGGGCGCTGCGTGTTCACCTCCGAATGGAACAAGTACGCGCAGGCGACCTACCGCGCGAATTTCCATGACGGCCCGGACCACGTTTTCGCAGGCGACATTACCGAGGTCGATGCCTCGGACATTCCGCCGCACGACGTTCTGGTGGCGGGTTTTCCCTGCCAGCCGTTCTCGATTGCCGGTGTCAGCAAGAAAAACGCGCTGGGCCGCGCGCATGGTTTTTCCTGCGACACTCAAGGAACGCTGTTTTTCGACGTTGCGCGTATCATCGCGCACCACAGGCCGCCCGTCTTTCTGCTCGAGAACGTGAAGAATCTGACCAGCCACGACAAGGGCCGGACCTTTCAGGTGATCAGGCGGACGCTGGAGGAAGAACTCGGCTATGACGTGTCCTGGCGGGTGATCGACGCCAAGGGTCTGATCCCGCAGCATCGGGAACGCATCTTCATCGTGGGCGTGCGCGGAGATCTGGAAACCCCGACCGATCTTTCAACGCTGGACCTGCCGGATCCTGCGACCGGGCCGAAACTGCGCACAATCCTGCATCCCGAGGACGGAAGCGAACCGGCCGACCCTGCGTTCCTCGATGACAACGGCAAGGTTCTTGAGAAATACACTCTCTCGGACAAGCTCTGGA
>DRPO01000105.1 GCA_011330835.1 Gammaproteobacteria bacterium
CGAAGATCCGACGCCAGATCCGTGGTCTCGCGGTCGATCCGGTCATACTTGTTGCCCTGCCAGAAGAACAGCCCCGTCAAGGCGATCAAGACCAGAAACAGTACGCCCCAAATGATGATGTACCGACCGAACCCCGCGCCGGCGGTTTGAGTTATGCCACCTGGTTTCATGAAATCAGTCCTCAATTGTTCGGTGAGCGGGAATCAAACGGCAATATCCTGGAATGCCGCCGAATTCAGCAGCTTCTGCAAGTTCAGCACGGCGAAATGATCGTCCTGGCGCTTCAGCGCGGCGGTGATATAGGGTTTCAGGGGAGCGCTGAAAGTTGGCGTCTCGCGCACCTCGTCGCCCACGCGAAAATGACGCATGCCGAAGACCTCGTTGACCAGCAGGCCCAGCTTGTGGCCCGCATCAGAGACGACCAGCAGGCGCCGACCGGTTTCGCCGCGCTGGATGTTTTCGCCAAACAGAAAGCCCTGCAGATCCACGACCGTCACCAGAGAGCCGTGCATATTGGCCAGCCCCCGAATCCAGGATTTCGTTCCCGGCACATGGGCGAAAGCCGGTGGCGGCACGATCTCCTTCAACATCGACATCGGCGCCAAAACGCGGTCCCCCTTGATCCGGCACAACAGGCCGGTCCACTCGTGCTCGGCTCCCGGCTTGCCGCCCGAAGCGTCGGCGGAGGCGCGCCGCTCCTGATCGAGCAACAACTCGAATGGCGACACTTTTTCTGGTTCCGCAGTCATGAACTTCCCTTTACGAATCTATTGATGCAACTGACCAACTGGGACCGGCTGGCGGGCTTGACGATATAACCACTCGCTCCCTGGCGCTTGGCCCACTTGATATCCGCGCGACCATCCTTGGTGGTCACCATGATTACCGGAATGTCCCGGGTATCTTCCGCGCTGTGCAGCTCCCGCGTTGCCTGGAAACCGTTCAGCCCGGGCATGACCACGTCCATGAAGACCAGATCCGGCGCGATTCGGTGCGCCAGATCCACCGCCTCCCGTCCATCGTTGGCGACCGTCACATGATGGCCGATCTCCTCAAGGAGCCGCTTTACAACAAACTGATCGGTCGCTGAATCATCAACAACAAGGATATGCGCCATTTACTCCTTCTCCAGAGAACACCGCTCCCTGTGCCGGGGAATCGCGGTTTCATCGTTGTTCATGCGGCCTCTTCGTCCTCTCGAGTTCGCAATACGTCATACGTCTCGCGGCCGCGTGGGCCACATGCGTGGAGATTCCCTCCACCACGGCTTCCAAAATCTTCCAGGCGCGCTCCACGGCGCTGCTCAATGCACATACTGTTCGATGGCGCCCAGCAGATCATCGCGGGTGAACGGCTTGGTCAGATGCTGCTCGGAACCGACGACCCTGCCCTTGGCCTTGTCGAAGATCCCGTCCTTGCTCGACAGCATGATGACCGGCGTGTGCTTGTATTTCTGGTTGTGTTTGATCAGGGTGCAGGTCTGGTAGCCATCGAGCCGGGGCATCAGAATATCGATAAAGATCAGGTCGGGCTCAAACTCCGCGATCTTCGCCAGGGCGTCATAGCCATCCACCGCGGTGGAGACCTGGTAGCCCTGTTTGCTCAGCAGCGCCTCCGCCGTCTTGCGGATCGTCTTGCTGTCGTCGATGACCATCACCTTGACGCGCTTGGCCAGGTCATTCAGATCTTCCAGTTCCGCCATGAGTTACTCCTTGGAATACTTGGTCAATTGGGTTCCGTTACCGTCAACCCAAGCGTATCGACCGGGATCGACACAGGGCGTCACACTAGCCCACGGCCTTCGGGCCGTTCAATACGGAGAATCCAATTATTCAATACAGTTATCGTTTTCACCCACAATTAAACGACAGTAGTCACAATTGGCGGGTTCAAGCCGAAACAACCGGATGCGCACGCCTTCTTCCTTGCGCCTGACGAAAATCCACGTACTCTAGGCAACGCACGAGCAATAACCCGAGATATACATGATTTTGCAACTCGGGGTTGTGATGGACCCCATAGAACATATCAATCCCGTCAAGGACAGCACGCTGGCCATGCTGCTGGCGGCGCAAAAACGCGACTGGCGGCTGTTCACCATCGGCATCGACGACCTGTCGTGGCGCGATGGGCGGGTCATGGCCCGCTGCGCGCCCGTCGAGGCGCGCGACGATCCGAAGGACTGGTTCACCCGACAACCCGCCGAGGAGCGACCGCTGGGAGAGCTGGACATCGTGCTGATGCGCAAGGATCCGCCCTTCGACATGGAGTACATCTACGCCACCTACCTGCTGGAGCTGGCCGAGGCCGAAGGCGCGCTGGTGGTCAACCGGCCCGCCAGCCTGCGCGACGCCAACGAAAAGGCGTTCACGCTGCATTTCCCGCAGTGCATTCCGGAAACGCTCGTCTCCCGCTCGCCCGAAGACTATCGGCGTTTTCTGGAAGAACAGGAGACCCTGATCGTCAAACCGCTGGACGGCATGGGCGGCGCATCCATATTCCGCATCGCCCGGGGCGACCCCAACACCAACGTCATTCTGGAAACCCTGCTCGCTCACGGCTCGCGCACCGCCATGGCGCAGCGCTTTCTGCCCGAATACATCGAGGGCGACAAGCGCATCCTGCTGATCGACGGCGAACCGGTGGACTATGCGCTGGCGCGGCTGCCAGCCGCCGGCGAGGGACGCGCCAACCTGGCGGCCGGCGGCAGCTACAAGGGCGTCCCGCTGACCGACCGCGACCGCTGGATCTGCGAACAGGTCGGTCCGGAACTGAAAAAACGCGGACTGATCTTTACCGGCATCGACGTCATCGGCGACTACCTGACGGAAATCAACGTCACCAGCCCCACTTGCATCCGCGAACTCGACCGGATCTTCGATCTCGATATCGCCGGCCAGTTGATGGACTGTCTGGCCGACAAACTCAACGCCAAAACCTCGTGAACGCCCGCCGGCTCCTCGTCATTCCCCTGATCGTCCTGGCGCTGGCGAGCTGTTCCCGCTCCGAAGTGCTGACCCGCCAGTACCTGACCTTCGGCACCCTCGTCGATGTCTCCATCGCCACCGACGACCCTGCGCGGGCGGAACAGGCCTTCGATGCGCTGGCGGCGGATTTCAACCAGATGCAAACCAACTGGAACGCCTGGAAACCCGGCTCGCTGCTGCGCGTCAACCAGTTGCTCCCGCTGGGCGAAGCTTTCACCACCAGCCCGCAGATCGTCGAACTGATCACTCGCGCCCAACCCATTTCCCGGGCCAGCGGCTACCTGTTCAACCCCGCGATCGGCAAGCTGATCGCCCTGTGGGGATTCCACCAGGACGACCCGGGGCCGACCGCGCCGGACAAGACCGACGCCATCCGGGCGCTTGTCGCCGCCCATCCGACGCTGGACGATATCGAAGTCCATGGCGTCACGCTGCGCAGCCGCAATCCGGACGTCCAGCTCGACTTCGGCGGCTTCGCCAAAGGCTATGCGCTGAAACTCGCCAGCGAACACCTGCTCGACCTCGGGCTGCGCGACTTCATCATCAACGCCGGCGGCGACCTGGTGGCGCGAGGGCGGCATCTCGACCGCCCCTGGCGCATCGGCGTGCGCGATCCCGACGACGAAGACGCGGTGGCCGCCATCGAAGTGCGCGACGGCGAAGGCGCCTTCACCTCCGGCGACTACGAGCGCTATTACATGGAAGACGGCCAGCGTCGCCACCACATCATCGACCCGCGCACCGGCTACCCCTCGACCGGCGCCCGCGCCGTCACCGTCATCCATGACGACCCCGCCCTGGCGGACGCCGCCGCCACCGCGCTGACCATCGCCCACGATGACGAATGGCTGGCCATCGCCCAGCGATTGGGCGTGGACAAGGTTCTGCGCATGAACGCCTCCGGCGACGTGATCATGACCGACGCCATGCAACAGCGCATCTCCGCGCTCAGACCCGACCTGAAGGTCACCGTGGTTCACTGGAAATCTGGTACGTCCGCACTGTAGAAACAGCCGATAACCGGTATACTTCCACCGCAATCCCAGACGACTCGCTCCACAGACCCGATGGTAACGACCCTACCCAATTCACGCGTCAGCGCCGCCGACCGGCTCGGGCTGACGCTGTTTCTGGCGACCATTTTTCACGGGATCATCATCCTGGGAATCTCGTTCAGCCAGAACTACCTGGACAACGACATCCAATCCCGTCCGCTGGACGTCATCCTGGTTCACACCTGGAGCGACGAAGCCCCGAAAGACGCCGAACGCATCGCTCAGCACAACCAGCAGAAAAGCGGTAGCCAGGACACCCCGGACACCCCCAGCCAACAGCTTTCCAGCATGATGCCCTCGCCCACCCCCGGCATCGCGCCCCGCCCCCAGCGGCAAATGCGCCAGCAAGTCGAGCTGATGCAATCCCAGCAATTCGTCCACACCACGCAAGCGAAACGCCAGATCGAGAGCCAGGACAAAACCCAGCGGCAAAAGCAAACCACCCACCCGCAACAGAAGGAAATGACCCAGCGGGAAATGGAAATCGCCCGTCTCGCCGCCGAGATCGAACAGGGCCAGCAGCACTACGCCGAACGCCCCAAGATCCATTTCATCGACGCCCTCAGCGCCAAAAGCGCGGTCGAAGCCCAATACATCGACGACTGGGTCAACAAGGTCGAAGGCATCGGCAACCTCAACTACCCCGCCCAGGCCAAGCGCGAACGCATCAGCGGCAAGCTGATCCTCAACGTCCTGCTGGACAACGACGGCAGCGTCCTCAAGGTCCAGATCGCCATCTCCTCCGGCAGCCGGGTGCTCGATCAGGCCGCCGTGGAGATCGTCAAGATGTCCTCGCCGTTCCCGCCGTTTCCCCGGGAGATGCGCGCCAAATACGACCAGCTCATGATCACCCGCACCTGGAAGTTCAACACGCAGGGACTATGAACGGCCACCGGGTGAGTAGACGATATACTTCTTGCGTTCAAGAATACCCGTTCAGGGTGCGTGGATTTTCATCGATAGCAAGGCGCAAAAATGCAGGCATAGTGGGGCTACGTCAAGTTTTTGCAACGCCGCTATCGGCGAAAAGACCCGCGCCATGAATGGGTATTCTTGATCGTGAGAAGTATAGTTCGTGCATCTTGTGAAAAATTCGGGTTAAATTCCCTCATGAGTTTCAGCCTCGCCAACCACTTCC
>DRPO01000106.1 GCA_011330835.1 Gammaproteobacteria bacterium
ACATCCCCCCCGAACCCCGCGCCGAGTTCTTCCGCCACATGGACGCCGCCAACGTCGACTTGAAAGCCTTCGACGAAAAATTCTACTGGAAACTCACCGGCTCCCACCTGCAACCGGTGCTGGAAACGCTGGAATACATCAAGCGCGAAACCGACACCTGGCTGGAAATCACCACCCTGCTGATCCCCGGAGAAAACGACTCCGAAGCCGAACTTCAGGCCATGACCCAATGGATCGTCGAACGCCTGGGTCCCGACGTCCCCATCCACTTCTCCGCCTTCCACCCCGACTGGAAAATGCGCGACAAACCCGCCACGCCGCCCGAAACCTTGCGCAAGGCCCGCCGCATCGCCATGCAAAACGGCATCCGCTACGCCTACACCGGCAACGTCCACGACCCCGAAGGCGACACCACCTTCTGCCACCACTGCGGCGAAGCCCTCATCCAGCGCGACTGGTACAACATCATCGGCTGGAACCTCGAACACGGCCACTGCCCCCGGTGCGGAACCCCCTGCGCCGGCGTCTTCGAAGACCAACCCGGAACCTGGGGCGCGCGCCGCCTGCCGGTCGATATCCGCGCTATTGCCTAAAAAGAACGACTCTATCAACCAATCCACGCCACCTGAACGGAATGTTCGAGAACCCCGTTGATCCGGAGACGGTTGGCTTCTGGATCCCGGCTTTCGCCGGGATGACAGCTTTCTTCAAGCTCATCATCTCCAACGACCTCAAACTTGCCCCCAACGACCTCAAGACCGTCATCCCGGCGAAAGCCGGGATCCAGTTTCAACAAAGCAAGCACTCAGACCAGATTTATATACTTCTCGCGACCGACAACCGTCACAAGCCCACAACAGGCCGGTTTACTTGTCCCCGCAACTGATATAACCTTCGCCGCCAGTTTCCCGGAGAAGTGTCCGAGTGGTCGAAGGAGCACGCCTGGAAAGTGTGTATACGCTAACCGCGTATCGAGGGTTCGAATCCCTCCTTCTCCGCCATACAAAAGCTTGATGGCCTTGGCAGGCTGTTGAAATTCTACTCATGCGTTGTGGCCTTTTGTGGAAGTACCGGATGAGGACGCCTTTCCCCGGACTACAAGACCGAAGTGGCCGCAGTGAAGATGGACAAGGCCGCCATCACGCCGCCACAACCGTCAACCGGCACCCCAGCGCCTTGCACACCTTGGCAATGGTGTCCAGGCGTGGGCTGGCGTCTTCCCGCAGAGCCTTGTAGAGCGCTTCCCGGGTGATTCCGGTTTCTCTGGCGATCTCGGTCATGCCACGCGAGCGGGCTATAACGCCCAGCGCCTTGGCCAGATCACCCGCTTCCTCTTCTTCGAGAATGACCGACAGGTAGGCGGCGATGTCTTCCTTGTCGCGCAGATGTTCGGCAGGGTCGAAATCCGGCAGATCACTGACTTTGATGACTTTGTTCACGGTCTAATCCTCCAGCGAAGCAGCCAGCTGGATGGCTTTGGCGATGTCGTTGGCTTGGCTGGATTTGTCACCGCCTCCGAGCATGATGATCAGCGTAGCGCCTCTTTTGGTGTAGTACATACGCCAGCCTGGGCCAAAAAATTCGCGCATTTCATTTACACCAGAGCCAACGGCTTTGACATCACCCAGGTTGCCTGCCGCAGCCTTTTCCAGACGCCGGATCAGACGGGCCTTGGCGGTGCGATCTTTCAACCCATCCAGCCACTGGGCGAATGCCGCGGTCCGCTTGATCTGATACATGGATAGACTGTAGTCGATCGAATACGATCGATCAAGCCGGCGGACAGAAGCCACAGTGCATCCGACCTCAGTCCACAACCTCGTCGCGCCGACTACGAAGTCTCCCCCTCATTCCCGGAAGTCAATGACCGAAAACGCCGGATCATCCGCGGCAGAAAAGCCGCTCCCGCAAGCAGCGCAAGCGCCAGCAGCGCCTTTTTCACCATTCCCTCGCTTCCCGCCAGGGCTTCGCGCCCGACGTAGCCGAGCCAGGTGTAGGCGACAGCGCCGGGCGCCATGAACAGATAGCTGGCAATCACGTAGTGCAACAACGGAATGCGGGTCAGTCCCAGCGCGTAGTTGAGCAGATTGAAGGGAAATAGCGGGACGAGCCGGACAAAGGCGACGAAACGCCACCCTTCCCCAGGGCAATCGCGCTTAAAATGTCTTGACTTTTTCATATGCTTATTAATCAGAAGCTTACAGAAGCAGTGAGTGTCGAATTATTGAAAAAACGCTCTCACAGCACGTTGAGCTCATCATAAGTTACTGATTTTTATGCTATCAAATTTAAGCGCGATTGCCCTGCACCCTTCCCGTTCCACGCCGGTTATCAGGCGTTGCGCGCGACCGCCGAGTTTCCGAAGCGCCCAGCCGGAGGCGAGATATCGGGAGACGGCAAAGGCCAGCGTCGCGCCGAGGGTGGCGCCGGTGAGATTGTAGACCGTCCCGAGCACCGGGCCGAACAGCGCGCCGCCGGTGACGGTCAGGGCCGCTCCGGGAAGAAACAGCACGGTGGCGAGCGCGTAGACGGCGATGAACAGCAGCGGCGCCGCCGGCCCGGCCTGA
>DRPO01000107.1 GCA_011330835.1 Gammaproteobacteria bacterium
GGCAATAGCCCCCCGAGTGACGGGGAGCTGGCGCGTTTGGCTGCTCGACGCGGTCGCATCTATACCGCCGGTCCGGAAGACGAGCGGCCACGGCTGTCGCTGGCCGGCGCGCGGAACAAGTGCCCGATGCTCGTGCGCGATGGACGCTATTGGCTATCCCTGGGCAAGGCCCCATCCAGCCATATCCTGAAGTTCGAGCTGGCCGATTATCGTCATCTGCCAGCCTACGAAACCTTCACAACACGGTTGGCGAAAGCCGTTGATTTGCCCGTGGTGGAGATCCATCCGCGCCGAATTGCCGGCAGCCGGTTTGCCGAGATCCGGCGCTACGGTCGCGTCCCGGATGACGCCGGCGGGATGCGGCGCTTGCATCAGGAGGACTTCTGCCAGGCGCTGGGTTACGGGCATGAACGCAAGTACCAGGAGTATGGCGGCCCGGACTTCGCCGATTGTTATCACCTGGCGCGAGAAGTATACCTCTCGCGTTCAAGAATACCCCATTCAGGACGCGTAGGTTTTCGTCGAGAGCAAGGCGTAAAAACGTAGGCATAGTGGCGCTATGGCAAGTTTTTACAACGCAGCTATCGGCGAAAAGGTGCGTGGCCTGGATGGGGTATTCTTGATCGCGAGAGGTATATCCTAAGACAAACGTTCTCGTAATGCCGGAGCCAATTTCTCCAGCCCCTCTTCCAGTGTCGCGCGAAATTTGCGCGGCATTCGCCCTGCGGCGTCCAGCGCTGCCCAAACGTCTCCGGGTCGTTCGTCGAGCAAAATTTCCAGCAGAAGTTCGGCCTGCATTTTGTCTTTGATTGCCTTGGTGTGTTGCGCGGCGGGGCGGCGTTCCATCACGACCAGTTTATGCAGGGCGTAACGGGCGGGCGCTGGCGTGTTGACCAGAACGCCGCTTCGAAAGGGCAGAACGGCCATTTGGGCTTCCTCCAGCAGGTAGTCGAGAAAGCGGACGGGGTGCGCGTAGCTCTTGAAGTGCGTCAACGGGACGGGTTCTTGCCGGTTCGGGCCGCGTAGGGGGGTCAGCAGGTCGACGTGCAGGTTTCGCCCTTGAACCTTGAACGCGGTTGACGGCGATTTGCGGTTGAGCGCGGGGATGGCGAAGAAGCCCATCCCCGATTCCAGCAGTACGCTTTTGATGTCGGGGGCGTCCGAGGGGATCGCCACGTCAATGGAGGTTTCGCTGGCCAGATCGATATCCTGTGTTCGGGTCAGTTCTTTTGCCCAACTGACGCCCAGCATGCCTTGGTAGGCCCCAAAGGCATGGGAGCCGACCAGGACGCCGCCCGAAAGGAAAACGCCGGATTGCGCGAGCAATTCCAGAACCCGGCCTTCGGCGGAACCGGGGGCGGGCAAACCGCCGCTGACCAGCATGGATACGAGTTGTTGGCGGTTTTTTTCTTCTGGCCTGGCTTGCGCGAAAAGTTTTTTCTGCCGTTCGATCAGGTCTCGCAATGTGGGGGTATCCCGTCCCAGCGAGTACTGTTTCTTGCCGCTGCCCACCACGACTTCCATATACCAGTAGCGACCGCCATTGACCGTTTTGGCGACAAACGAAACGCCTCTTTGACTGGGCAGCGCCATGGCGCATTGCTGCAACAGTTCAGCGTACAGTAACTGGAGGGGTTGGGGAAGACGCTGGGTGCTGGCGCTCATTATACGGAGTTTGTCAGAAAACTCCGTATAAAATAGCATGGATGGCAAGATGCTGAAAAGGCGATGTTTTTGGGATTGCCCTAACCGGGCCGGATTCGCGCCCCGACTGTAAATTCTAAAAAATAGATCATTACATTAATTACATTCAAATATACAGATCATCCGCGTTCCTCTAATCTGCTCGTCACTGGGTTTCGACCCAGACCTTTTCACTAACCAGACATGAGGAACCGACAATGGAACACATCAACGAAACACCCACGGTCATGCCGCGGCTCAACGAACGCGCGCCGGCGTTCAAGGCGAATACGACGCATGGCGTGAAGACGCTCGACGATTATCAGGGCAAGTGGCTGGTGCTGTTTTCCCATCCGGCGGATTTCACGCCGGTCTGTACGACGGAGTTCATGGCCTTTGCCAAACGCGCGGGGGAGTTCAAGGCGCTGAATACCGAGTTGCTTGGGCTGTCGATCGATTCGCATTTTGCACATCTGGCCTGGGTTCGGAATATCCGGGAGAAGTTCGGCGTGGAGATACCTTTCCCGATCATCGCCGATCTGGATATGAAGGTGGCGAAAAGCTACGGCATGATTCATCCGGGCGCGGCCGATACCTCGGCGGTGCGCGCGACGTTCATCATCGATGACAAGGGCGTTCTGCGCGCCATGGTCTATTATCCGATGACCAACGGTCGTTCGATCGACGAGATTCTGCGACTGGTCACGGCCTTGCAGACTTCCGACGCCGAGGGTGTCGCCACGCCGGAGGGCTGGCGGCCGGGCGACAAGGTCATCGTGCCGCCGCCCGCCACCGCGGATGCCGCCGAACAGCGGCTGAACGAGGGCCATGAGTGCACGGACTGGTACTTTTGCAAGAAGGCGCTCGCCTGAACGCCATCGACCAACGGGAAGGGCCGGGCGATCCGGCCCTTCTTCACCCATCACCAGGAGCGACCATGACGACGATACAATCCGGAATTCTGCACGACGCGCCCGCGCTGGCGCGTTACCTGACCTTTCAGCTTGATGACCCGAAATTGGCGGCCGCGGCGCTGTGGCTCTGGCTGCGGGGCGAGTTGCTGCATCGTGGTCGCGAGATCGAAAAGGCCCTGTCGCCCGCTTTTGGCCTGGACCGTGTGATCGACGCTTTCCGTTACGCCAGGGGTCGCGATCTGAGCGGCAACGAGGACGGCACGGAAAGCCCCGCAAGAGAGGCCGCCATTGCTGCGGCGATCGTCCAGGGCCAAGGCACGGGGCTAGATGGCGGAAGCTTCGTGGCTGTCCAGCAATGGCGCGTCCTCTCTCCTATGGGATCAGCGAGCTAGTAACCTCTCCATAAGAGTATAGGGCATGCCAGCACGTA